>JAIMAA010000004.1 GCA_023512225.1 Candidatus Bathyarchaeota archaeon | reverse complement strand
TCGAAAAATGGAAATCCAACGGATGGAAAAAATCAAATAACGAAGAAGTAAAAAATCAGGATTTATGGGAGCAATTGCTGTATTTGTGTTCAATACATAAAGTAAAATGGATTAAAGTCAAGGGGCATGCTGACAATGAATATAATAACAGGTGTGACAAGCTTGCAACCGGACAAATTTCAAAATGAAAGGGGAAAAATATGACTAAAAAAGAGTTTTTTCAATTGCAAGTTAAAGATACGGCCTTTTACAAAGATCGTATTATAAAAATTACAAGTATTGGATATGATATTGTTTATTTTAAATTTCTCGATACAGGACGCCAATCCTTAGCTTCTTACAGAAGTTTAAAATTCGTGAATAGGAATCTACCTTCCGCAGACCTGCCGTCAAAGGGTTAACCGGCATCTTAAAAGGGCTCATGACGAATTATTGTGAATCAATCTCCATTGAGTGAACTCTCTCATCCAAGGGGTACAGGTCTGGATGATCTTGAGTTTCATATATTCTTTATCCCTGTAACCATTGGTATCGCTTCCAGGTCAAGCCAGCCATCTTGGCCACGGCATCTTCTGTGGGGAATCGGTGGATGTCTCCGATTTCCGAGAAAATACCGGCGCTGTAGACAGGACCGATCACCCTGATGGATTGAAGGGTATTAGGAAAGGCCTGGAACTCTTTTTCGATGGCCTTATCCACCTCTTTCAGGGCTTCTCCCAAGGCCCGGAGGGTCTGGAGGATGGTTGCTAAAATCAGGTCGATAGAAGAGGAAAGGGCGGGTCTGAGTCGATAGGATTCTCTGGCTGCTCTTTGGAGAGCCTCCACCACCTTCTCTGGATCCTTGAATCGGTTTTTACCGTTTTTGATGATGAATTGGGTGAGATCCTCCATTGGGAGATTGACTAACTCATCGGGAGAGAACTCTGTGATCAAAGCTAAAGAAGTGGCTCCAAAGAGCGAAGCGAAAGGCTTCTCCAGGGAGAAGGCTGAGAACTTGAGGTAGAGGTGGGTGATAAAGTAGGCCTTCTCTCTGCTGATCGCCTTGATGAGATGGAATCGATACCGCGTCAATCGCCTGAGGGGAAGATAGGGTCGATGACTCTCATAGGGTTCTGGGAGTCTTCCAAACCGGAGTCGGTCCGTGATCACAAAGGCATCGATCTTATCGGTCTTGTCCTTATCGGGGTAGGCTTTTTTGAAGTTACGGACGAGCTTGGGGTTAAACTGGTAGATCGAAGTGTTATAGGGAGCCAGAATGGGGCTGGAGGCCAGGAAGTCGACCAGATGGAGATCGAGGAAAGAAGTGGCTTCGGTGGCAATCTTGAGGGTAGAAAATCCTTTTTCTTTGATGAGCTGGAGAAGGTGAGCCTCAAGGGTTTTTGCTCCGGGGAGCGTGTTGGGGAAGGTAGGATATCCCATCTCTTTTCCCTCTTCATCCATGAGGCAGACGGTATTGTTTTTAGAGCTCACATCACAACCAACGAATAATGTTTTGGGCAAGGTGTTCACCCCCTTTCTTTTTGGATTGGGGTAATGAAGAGGGGCCTTTAGGTCATGGGTAAAACAGCCTCGTCAATGAGAACTAACCGTCTCTGGGAGGGTGCAATATCCTTTGGCTCCCTACCAGCGGGAGCCAGGGAGGATCCCCAGAGGGGCCGAACAAGCTGCGATGTAAGAATTCAGCACCCAGGACCAAAGGAAACATCCTTTCTAAAGAAGTCACCCTTGGCCTTAAACCACCATGGGGCAACAAGGAGGAAGCGAATTTCCCTCTCATACCCAAGGGTATGATAAAGGCCTCTCTTGAAGATGTAAAGAAAACTTTTAGGAGGAGGAGTGATCCACAGGGTGCTACAAGAGCTCCGAGATTTTGCCCTTCTGGCCGCCCCGCCCCACGTGAGGGCGCTGGGCTAAAATCTCTCCGCTCTTTACCCCCCTGTGGATAACTCCTCGGGTAACTCATTCCAAACATATTATACGAGGGAGGGTTGAAAATGACTTACAGAGACTTACTTGTCTTAAATATTGATAGAATCGACTGTTTAAGGTCGCTCTTCTCGAAATTGGGGATTTCCTTGGATGAAGAAGCAAAAGCTGACCTAATCGAAATAATCGAAAGGGAAGGCTATCGGGTGGTGGACTGCCATGTCGCAGATGAAGAGATTGAACAAACCGAGCCCGATGAAGAAATAGAGTCCATTGGGAATTACGATGACGCTATGAAAGAGATCGGAACCTTAGAAGAATACAAGGGCATACCAGAGGAGCTGCCAGTCAAAAAAGAAACCAATAAACCTAAAAAGCTGTTGCTCAATCAGTATAGTTTAAATCTTGTCACCTTTGCACGATCCGATGAAAACCTATCTCATCTTGACGGAATCCATGTAATAAACGAATATACAGAGGCCACAGACGGGTATATCCTTGTCAGGCTAACCAATCCCAACCTTGACCCAAACGAATTTCCTGAAACCCCAGGCTACGGTTTTGAGGAGAAGATCAATTATATACTGCCAAAGGATGACCTGAAAAATGTTAAACCTGTCAAAAAATCGTCGTACTCCATCCTTTCACATGTTTGTCTTAGCCATGAAAACGGCATGGTCTTGTTGTCTACTACCGACCTCTCCTCAATGCAGACGGTTAAGGTCAGACCGACCGATGCACAATATCCAGAGACCGAAAATGTAATTGATAACTCAATCGAAGACCCCAATGATAAGAGCTGGATTAAATTTTCACTGGACGCACACTTATTAAAAAAGTTGTGCGATTATGTTTCTAAGACGTCAAAAAACCTAGCGCCTATCACGTTCTGGGTTAAGGACGGTGAAAGCGCATTGCAGTTTAAGTTCCGAATCTCTGAAACTGCTCAAGAAGGCCGGGGTATAATAATGCCGTGTAGGCCATGAAGAAGAAATGGGTGAGAACACCAGGGAGGGCTCGTTGTCCCAGATGTAAGAGTATCTGGGACCTCTATGTAGTCAGGAAGCGACCTGTTTTAAGGGTAGCAGAGAATAAAAGGATTAATGCTTTAGTAAGGAATTTAAAAAGATCGCAGGGAAAGAAGATTAAAGATTATCTTTGATAGAAAAGGGGGGTATTATGGATATGGATTATCTTTACTGCGGTAAGAGGAATCAGCGTATCTCAATTAGTGTTTGCATTTACCATAAATGCAAACACCTAAAAGAGAACCGTTGTAAGTTTTTGACAAAAATAGAACGAATCCTCAAAAAGAAGAAAAAATGAAGTTATGCTCTAGAAGAAAGGGGGGAGAATAATGTATAAGCTTGTTTGTCGTCAAGACCCTGTTGCTCTCGGCATAGAGAACAAAGAGGGTGATTGGGACATGGTTAAGTTCGAGGCGCATATCAATAAGTGTCGAGCGTGCAAAGATACCGTTACCTATCTCAAGAGTGTAATCACGCATTATCTGCATGGAATCGAGTTATTGAAATCCCAAAACCAGGGCGATGAAGATGACTTTGAGGTCATTCCAGAAGGCGTCATTTATTACCCGGCCGGGTATATGCCCGGCCCTTTTTTGCCGTTTGGTCGGTGGTTTCTGCCACCTGAAGGTTTGTCCTTAGAACGGGTAAAAAAAACGCTAAGAGGGATGGGTTTTCAAATTGAAACCCGTCTCTTGGGTGTCCGGAGACTGGAAGTCTGGAAGCTGCATAAGGGAGAATAAAATGAAAAAAAATAACCAGGTCAATCCTAAGAGGATGGAGTTGGTAGAATGCATAAATAAAATGTGGGACACTTTTGTACTTCTTACAACGGATGAAGAACGGGAGAGTATTGAGTCTTTTCTCGCCGCCAAAGAGAGAGCTCACCAAATAATTTCAGAAATCTCACAAGATCGGGAGGAATAAAATGAAACTCCGAATAACCAAGAAAATTTATATTTTCCTCTTAAAATGGGAGATTTTGATACAATCAAAATGGCTGTATCTTAATCTCAAGCTTTTCATAAAGTAAGGCCCGGCCCCGAATCGGCGGGGTGGTCGGGAGCTACACCTAATCGGTTGGGGAAAGGAAAGGGTCGACTGAGTATTTTTTTGCTTGACATCTTTTTTGGGTTTTGGTATGAAGCCTCCCATGACATTTGGAAGGATTTTTTATTTTTGGAACCTAACGAGAGGGGGAACGTCCATCTTCTCACCTTCCAAATGTCATCCCGGACAACTCTCCTATTGGGTCTCCTTTGATGGATATCTTAACCTTACCAGGTAGAAGTAATAGGGTCCATCCTGGAATCTAAAAAAAAGATATTTATGCTGGATGCTCCGGTGGGGTCGGGGAAAAGTCTGCCTGACCGAATTGGGATGCGGGCCAGAGATGGCTTTTTATTTGGAGGTTGTATGAGGGGCAGGGGGTATGACTTCCGCAATCTCGCAATCGTGAGTATGACTATCGTCATAGCAATAGAGTCCATTTTTATCCTTTTCACCGTGTTTTTTGTGATCCGAGAATACGAATCCTTGGTCACCGAACTTCAAACCTATCTTCAAGAGTCCTTAAATAGGGAAAGACTGCTTGGAGACATGGTCGAGGAGTTGCTCTTTAAATTAAAAGAGGGGGTACCACACTATGACGAAGGCAGAAAACTTAAAAGGCTTTTTCTTGTATCTGGCGATAATCATCCTTACGGCGATAGCTTCTTTCGAGGCTGGGATTATATATGAAAGCAAAAGGATAATGTTAGACAACCCCACCCTTGTTGCCGAGCTCAACACGAAACTTAGAATACTTTGGGCTGAATACCTTGAAAAAACAAAGGTAAGCCCAGAGATCAAGAAACGTTAATTTTTCTCTTGACAATTTTTTCTAAGTTTAATATGATGTACTCATGGCCTCGAAATCGGCAAGGTTTTTGAAAATAAGCCATCCACCCTTCAGAACAGATCAACGGCATTCTTGCCTTCGAGGCCAGCCTGAAGGGTTGTGATGGCTTTTATTTCTTGTGGATAAAATGGCACGCTATCGAAAAATCGATCCGAGAATATGGGGAGATGAAAAATTCAGGCGTCTATCAAAGCCACAACCCAACGCACAAACACTCTGGTTTTACCTCCTTACTGGCCCCCACACAAATAGCTGTCCGGGTCTTTATAGTCTTGGTGAGATGGCGCTGGCCGAAAATCTCGGTTGGTCCCTGAAAGGCTTACGGGAAGCCTTCGGGGAAGTCTTACGGGAAGGCTTAGCAAAAGCCGATTTTAAAGCACGTGTAATAATGGTCCCAAACGCTTTAAAATATGACCGTCCAGAATCTCCAAATGTTTTAAAATTTTGGGCAAAATGCTTCGATGAAATTCCAGAATGTGACCTAAAAAATGAATATTTTCAAATAATTAAAGACTTCACTGAAGGCTTAGGCGAAGGCTTCAAGGAAGCCTTTAGGGAAGCCTTTAAGGAACCCTTCAAGGAATCCATAACCATAACCATAACCAATACCATAACCAATACCATAAATAATATTGTCGAAAGTCGAAAAGAAAATTCAGAAGACAAGGGGTTTTTCCTTGCCTCTCTTCTCTTGAACCTGATAATAAAAAGAAACCCAAAATTTAAGAAACCAAACCTCAAAGAATGGGCAGAGGAAATATACCGAATGATTCGTTTAGACAAAAGAACGCCTGAAGAGATAGAGATGGTTATCCGTTGGTCTCAGGAAGATAGTTTTTGGCAAAACAATATTCTCTCCACTAAGAAACTTCGCTCGCAGTTTGATCAGCTTTGGATGAAAATGTCGAGCGAAATAAAGAAAGATAAAAAAAGTTTTGCAGGATTAAGAAAATGGCTTGAAGCTAAGGAGGCGCAGGATGAAGAAAGAGGACAGGCCAAGGTTCTTATTAGCAATGGCAAAGACCGAAGTGACCCTTCCAACCATAAACCTAACGGACAATGAGAAAGCCTTGAGAGCGGATGTTTTTTGGGAAGAGCTTGAAATTTACGACATCGACAAGGTGGAAAAAGCGTTTAAGCGGGCCAGAAGGGAACTTATTTTTTTTCCAAAGCCGTCCGAGATCATAAGCTTCATTATTGAGGATTTAGAATGGGAATACACACAAAGGCAGTCGATTGAATTTAAGGAAAGGTTTCTCATTGAGGATAAAAGTGAAGAAAGGGATGGTGATTTAGAAAGGGCAGGCGATGTGGCAAGGAGGGCGTTAAAAGAGATTTATAAAAAAATTGAGACGAAGGAAATTTTGGAACTGACCGAAGAACATTTAAGGTTAAGGGAGGAGAGGAAGAAATTTCTTAAAGAACAACTCAAAAACCTTGAAGATATAAAATCATAACCGGGGAGAAAAGTGAAAAAAATACAGACTTCTAAATTTTGTAAAGATTGTATCCACTGTCCGTGCGTGATATAGAGGACGGCGTCACAGAGATATTGGACGGCGACTGCGACCACAAGGAGATAGATAAGGCCCTAGACATTGGTTCATGCTGTGCCTGCGGGAAGGAGGACAAGACCGTACGCAATCTTATTATGCTTAATCTTAAAGGGCACGTGTCAGGGGCAGGGTGGGGATGCTTTGTATGCGGCCTTCCTCCTGACGGCGCAATCGCTGTTATCTGCGATGAGTGTGTTGAAAGGAATGTGAAGACAGACGAGATCAAGTGGGTCATCAAAGGCTATGCCTTAGAGAAGGGAATGGGACTTCGTACCGAATTAACAGAACCATTCGGGCACGACATGACAAAGCACCAGAAAGAACAGGAGGTAGGATAATGGAACAGTTAATATATCGCAGAGGAAATCTTGAAGTTAAAGCCTTTTATGAGGGAAATGGTATGCACTGGTTGACACATCAAAATTAGAATCAGTTTATCGTAGGAAGACTGATAAATAAATGGGGATAAAAAATGAAGATAATTCATAACCAGTACTACGACGATGGATACCTTGGTGATGTAGAGGTAGAATGCGATTGTGGAACCCCCATCTTAAAAAAAACTACGGGGATTGATACTTTGGTGGAGTGTCCAGAGTGTGGAAGAAAAGGAGTCCTTAAGGGTTTTGCAAAGGTTTGGATAGAGCCGGTTAGATGCAACTGTCGCAAACTGGCCGAGAGGATCGTAGATGATCTATTTATCGAAAACGCACAACGATTAGTTGTGGAATTAAAACCCAATGCCTTTGCTGGCACAACGGGTTGGTGTAAGGCCGCTGTGATTGATCGGGTAGAAAAAATTCTTAGTGAATTTTGTCTCCCTTGCGAAAAAAAGGATTCATAGAATTGCCGGAGTAAGGGTTTCAGGAACAGTTGAAAACAGGTGTAAGGGCTGTGGGGAGAAATTTATAAAAGCTTATTACGCTGGTGAGTCTGAAGAGATGGCAAGAGGAGATTATTGCCTGTTTTGTATTTTTGGAATTGAGAGGCCCAAAAAACAGAAGTTTGGTTCCGATCCATGCAGGAAAGATGGAAGAAGGCGGGATACGAAGCGGGCGATTAGTGGTGGTACGTTGGCCCACAGAGCGGTTGGTAGTGACTGAGACGTACAACGTCTGCAAAATTGAGATGGGGCTCCGTTGGCGCCGTAGAGGGGCAGCATAGTCACTTAGCAATTCCAAGCAGCCGTTAGCGAGAATCCACCATTATCCCGCCTGATCCCGAAGAACTAAGAGAATAACATAAGAGATGGAGAGGAGAGATGAATACCAGATTTTTAATTCCAAGTATCACAACGGTTTTTTTCGTTTTGCTTTCAATATGCGCTGGATTTATTTGGAAGAAGCAAATTGGACGTCTTGATTCAAATTTTTGGAAATGGATATTTACAGTCATAATACCTTTGACGATCATTAACTGGCTTGTATCAGTAGCCATACTTTATCTGCATTTAGATTAAAAAAAAGACAAGGAGGAAACCATGCCTTATGCGGAAGAGTTAAACTACTGGAAGACAAGTCGGTCCTCACCTGACGTGTGGGAAGAAATTTCTTTAAGATCGAAGCGAGCAAGGTCTTTGTGATTGACGTTTTACCGACCATTGTGTCCCATGCTACACAAGGATATGTCAATATTAAACTCACTGCCCTTGAGAACGCCGTTGTAAACTACTGACAGCTAAAGCAGGCAGTCTCCACGCCAGTTTATCTATGATAAAAATAGATACACAGGGAAGGCCGATGGTTGCATTCAAAATTGACAGGGCTAAAAAGCAAATAGAGCAGCTCGGAGGCAAGGTAGAGGCCGAAGGGTTTGGAAGAGATGGAGAGGGGAGGTCGGCCTCCGTCAGCTTGCTGTGCCGGAGGAGTATATCATCCGAGGTAAAATACAAGAGATGCGATTTACAGGTCTCTATCCGTGGACGTCTAATCACCCCTGATGACCTTACCCTCATCCACAACCTCGTCCAAACCCATTGGCAAAGAGGAAGAAAATTCATCTCTCAAGAGTTATGCCGCCAGTGGCAATGGTACCAACCCAACGGTTGCCTCAAAGATATGGCCGCAAGAGAACTTCTCTTACGCCTTGAACAGAGGGGTTTCATTCAACTCCCCCCAAGAGTCCGTTCTGCCAATAACGAGAAACGAAATCACACCCCTTCCCCAATCAAAACCGTGGGAATCCCCTTAGAAGGAAAACTCACTCACTTCGGGCCTCTGGAATTAAAAATGGTCCGCCACTCCCCACTGGAACCTCTCTATAACAGCCTCATCCATCACTACCACTACCTGGGCTACCACCAGATCGTTGGGGCCCACCTCAAATACATCGCCTTCCTCGATGGCCAGATCGTTGCCTGCCTCGGTTTCTGCTCCCCAGCCTGGAGGGTCTCATGTAGAGACCAATTCATTGGCTGGTCTGATGAGATCAAGGCAAAAAACCTCCATCTGATCGCACAGAACAATAGATTCCTCATTTTGCCCTACGTAAAAGTGCCTCACCTTGCCTCAAAAATCCTCTCCCTCAATATCAAACAGATCCAAAAAGACTGGTTCAAATACTACGGTCACCCCATCTACCTCCTCGAAACCTTCGTCGATCAGAGCAGATTCAAAGGCACCTCCTATAAGGCCTCAAATTGGCTCCTCGTGGGAGAAACTAAAGGGTTCGCCAAAAAAGGAAAAACCTTCCTCTACCACGGCATCATCAAAGATGTCTACCTCTACCCTCTGGTAAAAGACTTCAGGAGGTTTCTGCTTCAACAATGAGAAACCTCTTCCCTTTTCATCGTTTCAATAAACTCGGAGTGGCTTCTATAGAAGTAAGGTTAAATTCACAGTTATTTATCAATTTTATTTATCAAACAGATTTTGGTTATTTAACATGTTAAATAACTATTTAACGTTTAATATCGGGTTTTAACCAAAAAAGGAAATATCTTCCTCTACCACGGCATCATCAAAGATGTCTACCTCTACCCCTTGGTCAAAGACTTCAGGAGGTTTCTGCAGGATCCGTATCACCATTAACCTCAAACACCAAAACCCTTTTCCAAAAAGGAAAGATAGACTCCTCTCTTATTACTCCTTTGTTCCAAGACGAATCAAGATCAAACCCTCAGGAGAGATACAAGGTGGACTCTCCAGCTTCGTCACCTCTCTGATCGATTTCTCCTTCGTCCCTTCCAGAGCTAAACTCCCCCTCTCTCTCAAATCTCTCGTCCTGAAAACCCCAATGCTTTGCCCCTAAATGGCACGCTATCGAAAAATCGATCCGAGAATATGGGGAGATGAAAAATTCAGGCGTCTATCAAAGCCACAACCCAACGCACAAACACTCTGGTTTTACCTCCTTACTGGCCCCCACACAAATAGCTGTCCGGGTCTTTATAGTCTTGGTGAGATGGCGCTGGCCGAAAATCTCGGTTGGTCCCTGAAAGGCTTACGGGAAGCCTTCGGGGAAGTCTTACGGGAAGGCTTAGCAAAAGCCGATTTTAAAGCACGTGTAATAATGGTCCCAAACGCTTTAAAATATGACCGTCCAGAATCTCCAAATGTTTTAAAATTTTGGGCAAAATGCTTCGATGAAATTCCAGAATGTGACCTAAAAAATGAATATTTTCAAATAATTAAAGACTTCACTGAAGGCTTAGGCGAAGGCTTCAAGGAAGCCTTTAGGGAAGCCTTTAAGGAACCCTTCAAGGAATCCATAACCATAACCATAACCAATACCATAACCAATACCATAAATAATATTGTCGAAAGTCGAAAAGAAAATTCAGAAGACAAGGGGTTTTTCCTTGCCTCTCTTCTCTTGAACCTGATAATAAAAAAGAAACCCAAAATTTAAGAAACCAAACCTCAAAGAATGGGCAAAGGAAATATACCGAATGATTCGTTTAGACAAAAGAACGCCTGAAGAGATAGATACCGAATTCTTGAATTGCCTCTGCAATCGGTAAACGAACTGGAACAGCTTATGTGAGTTAGTCTTTGAGTTGAAAATGGGGATAGTCTGGATTTTCCCATCGTCCTCCCCATTCAAGACCGACTGTTTCACCGATTTGCCCTGCCTCTATGTAGTCAGGAACTTCATTTTCGTTCACATTGACCTTCAGGTCCCATGTTGGTTCTTTCCCCTTGAGGATCACGATGTCGAACGCTTTTGACACCCTTTTTTCGGGATTTGTATCGAGCGGATTTACCACATGCTTACTTTCAAGCGTCCAAGTTACGACAACGTTTTTCTTTTCTTCAATCGGAGGAAGCTCTGCGGCCTTCCTAAACTTGTTGACATGCTCAAGCCCAAGCCTTCCTTGGATAAAAAGCGTCATTTGAACTACGAGCGTTCTTGCAACGCACGTGATCGCATAAGGTATTTTTGCTTCATTCATCTTCTGATCGAAGGCGAGGTATTTGTCCCTGAGCGGGCCAGACATTTGGATCAGGTACTTTTCCTTTGTCATACTCTTTAATTGCCCTGCGTTAACGTTAACATTGCCTCTGTGGTAAGACTTTTTATCCTGCCTAACCCTTTCTCTCCCCTTTTTTCCCTTATGACACCTTTAACTTCCTGTGAGGCTTTAAAAAGGCACGTCTTTCGACCCTTCTCTGCAACCTTCTTCCCAACTGTGCCATGCACTTATTGTACTTCCTTATGCACTTCTGCCTTAAAATAGCCTCTTGAGGATGCGCCCTTCCCGTAACCTTCTTGTATCTCGCAATAACCTGGCTTATTCTGCCAAGACATTCCGTCTTTATTCTCTCACACCTTTCGGTTGTGACTGGTTCCTCGTTTTGCTCATATCTTCTTAAAACAAGCATACCCTACCTCACTCTAAAAGGCATTTCAGACTCTCAAGCTTGATGCGATGCAAACGTTCATCCCCTATAATACCCACTAAATCCTCTAGCGATTCAATAACCTCTTTGGTAGGGCACGGGAAGAGTTTAAGTATTTCCTCTGACAGACGGATGTATTCATCCGATGTCTCAGCTTCATCCTTTATCAGACGTTCGACCAATTCCTTCAATTCTGCTTTTGTCTTTGCCATTTTTCACCTCAGTTCTTGTAGTAAAATATTGAGAAGAAGCCCATTCCTGGAACAAAACCCGATTTTGATATAGACCTTGCAAACCCCATAAAAGACCTATTCTCATAGGCACTTAAGACCCCTCCTTGACGAAGCATCTGAATAAGTTTTTTTACGAAGTTACGAGAATAAAGCTTCTGTGATAGTCTATCGGGTTCTGTTAAATCCATTGATATTAGGTCAAAATTTCCAAGCCCCATCGATGGCACATTTTGTGCGTCGGAGATTACAACGTTACTCCGTCGCAGACTGTCCATATTGAGGGTTCGCATAAGCGGATGTGTCATTGAAAGCTTAACGACCAGAGGATCAATATCCACCGTATATACCTCTTGTGCACCAAGCCTTAGTGCGTTTCTTGCCGGAAGTCCATCACCACCACCAACTACAAGTACCCTCCGTGGCCTTCGACCAAGCATAGAGATTGCACGATCTATCAGCTCTCTATGATAGATTTCTTCCCCTGGATGAACAAACTGGGGATGCCCGTTTAGTAGCAAACAAAACCTTCCTGTTCCTGAATCCTCAACGAGGGTTACCCTTTGATACGGAGATGTCTGGTCGAATAGAACCTTCATTGAACCTCTCAAAAAAACTTATTCTGACAATCTCACCATCTTCACCAATAGCATTGGTTATTTTTTCCACAATGTCAAGAAACTCCTTTCGTCCACCATTCTTGCAACTGAAAAGGTCAAAATAAATCATGTCGGTTTCCGGCCATGTATGGTATACAAAATGGCTTTCGGCCAAAATATAGACCCTTGTGACAGCACCATTTGGAAATACATAATACGCTTCTCTCAATATATGGTGACCGCTCTCCTTAAGAATCGCCTCGATTTTATTCATCGAGTCGCTTTCAAGATATGCGAATTTTTTTCTAACATCCCAGACCACTTCGTTCAAGGCTTTATCTTCTCCGGCTCCTTACAGATACAAAACTTACGGCGCTCTTTCATGGCATCCGCAAGTGCATGTACCTGTTCTTGCAATTCTTTAAGCGAATATCCGTCGAATAGTGCTACCTCCTTACCCATTGTCAGTGTTGTTAGGATGTAGTGCGGATATGCGGCGTCCGGATGTCCCCAATTCATGTGATCCTCCTCAATCTTAGGCCACCTCTTCTTGACCTCAATCTTAGTCCAAAGCCAGCAGTTAGAGCAGGATATGGTTTTGCTTCTTCTGTCTTTGGAGAGAATGGCCATGGGATTGTTATTGCTGGAAGCTGAATTGTGGTTTTCTTTTTTGGTACAGCGGGTGGTGATGACATTGCAGGGGAAACTTTCTGCACGGTAGCCCTCGCCTTTACGACACCAAAAAGAAGCAATGCACCAACCGCAAGCCCACCAATGATAATTATGTTTCTCATCTTCAAACCTTCTTTTTCCTCTGCCATGCCAATCCCCTCTCTTTGAATTCTTGTAAATTTATACCCTTCTGGGGTGTAAGTCTTTTCAAAGGTTGTCCCGTCGTACAAGGATAACCAGTCCATCCCCTTAAGCTTCTGGTCTAAACTTTTAGAAATTTCTACCGCTTCCTTGTAGGGATGTCCATAAAGAACCAATAAATCTCTAAACAGTCCAGAAACCTCTATGCCAGGCATGTCATTTCCTTACCTTAAGGATAGCCAATCTTTTATACTCCTCTTCAAGGTTTTTATGTATTCTCTAAACCTCTTCTCGTCAAACCTCGGATTGTCGTACTTGAATATCCTTGACATTTCATCAATGAGAATGTCTTTTCTTACAGGGTCTGAAGCCCTCGCTATCAGTTTTGCGAATTCTACATAATCCTTTTTACTCATTGCTCCGAACTCTTCAGATTCGCAGACCTAAACGCACCTGCATATCATTTTCTTTTCCATATGTCCCTCCCAAAATTTAAATGGAACAGTACTCTGCTGGTTTTATCTTCCACTTTCTCGGCTCATTTGGAAACTCTTTGTAGTTTTCTATCTCCCAGACGCAGCCAAACCACTCTCTACCTCTTGTTTTGGCCTGCATTCTCCCTTCTTTCGTGTCAAAAAGGACAAAGACATCCCTGTAATTTGAGACCATCTTTGCCCCGCTTGGAAGATCAATGAGCGTAAATGGATTTTCTGCGGCCTTATCCCAATATTTTTGGTATTCCTCAAAACTCATGGTTTTCATATAAAACCTCCATTAGCAAGTATGGCATCCACCAATCCAAGTTTCGACTATGTAACCGTCGCCATGTTTGTAGATATGATAGTACTCCTCTGTCCATCGTGACTTGTAAATCCATTTTTCTCCCTTCTTACCTATAAAGATGTGTTCTGGGAGAACAATTGCCATCATAAATTCCCGTTTAATCATGCGTGCCATTACTTACTCCTCCATGACCTAAAGAGTCTGTACCCGAAGTATCCAATCAAGCCCACAAAAATCATTGTTGGAATTATCCCTATCTCCGTCACGTAGTCGAAGGTGGTAGGCCTCTCAAATATTTTTGGGTTTGCTTCCTCCATTATCTTTTTTCCCCACGGGTCAAGTAGGTAGGCTTTCTCGCCTATAAGGACCGTAGCCTTCGGCCTGAAGATGGTCGATATACCACCAGTGGTCGGCTTCTTTGAGAGGTCTATTGTGAAGTCCGGCAAAAAATTAAGGTGTACCCTAACCTTCATTGGTGGAACCATCATTTCGACCGGCCCAAATTTTATCTGTCCAAGCTCCATGGGATGTGCCCGTGCCATTACTTCTTCTCCTTGTGACCTGGATTTCCAGTTTCAGTAATAGTTTCAATGGCTGTCTTACAAAGTAACATGCTTTCCTTACAAAGAGAGGTATAGTTTGACTTGACCTCTTCTATTTCCTTCGCCATGTGTTCTGTTTGAAGCCTGTGGCTCGTTTCAAGGTTCTGTATCCTTGAGACGATCTTTGTATACTGCACGAGAAGACCTACAATTATGGCGACGATTGTCAGAAGATTTCCGAGATTAAATGACGTTTCCATTATTTTCCCCTTGCTTCCAAAAAGGCGTATATGACAAGCCCTGCGAAAAAGGAGCCTATGAATCCGTAAAGGAAATTCTTAAAGTCAGAGATTTCGTCTTCGATTTTGACAATATTCGGTTCTGGCTCCGACTGGCTGAGAAACCTGAGCATCGATCTTCTCTCCGATACCTGCCTATTTTTCGGCCTCTATTTTTCTCTGAAGGTCGAGGTTTTTCTCAACTATCTCTTCCCATGACGGAATGGCGTCCTCGCCATAAACCTGTCTCGCCGAAGACCAAAGGTTCATCGCAAGTGACAAAAGGCCATTGACAAGGGCTATGGTTGTTACTGGATCAAAATTCTTTTTCTCTGGCATTTTTCACACCTCCTTTATTTTTTGACCGCTCCGATCTCCACAAGCAAATTGACTACCGAATTGATTAGAGGTTGGAAACGATTATAAGTTTCTTGCGGTGAAATCTGTTTATTCCTCGCAAGCTCCATTGCCGTTCCCAAAGCCCTGTTCGAGGTCTCAAATGCAGGAATTATTTTCTCCTTCCATATCTGCTGATGCTTAGGGTTGGCCTGGACATAGAGCTTACCTTGGTTAAAAAGCGTGTTCAACTGCTCCTGCATATCGTTGAGGATGACCCTCGCCTTCTCGTCTGGCGTGAGCCTATTCCATTGCTGCTGTACCCCCGCACATGATAAAACGAAAAGAGCCATGATCAATGGAAGAAATTTCCAAAAACGTTTCATAGTTTCCCTCCTTATTTTATTTGGCTCGGAAACCTGAATTTTCCGAGGAGATAGATTATGGTTATACCGACCGCTATCCAAGGTAGCATTTTTTTGAGGATTGAAATTACATCCTCATTGGAAACGACTTCCTTTTCACCGGGCAGTTGTCCAAGTACCAGCATATTTTCCTCCAAATCCTAATTGGCTCAGCACTGTATTCAGGCTTGGTTAAGCTTCAATAATGAGTTCTACCTGTGCCTCATTCTCGTTTGCATCTATCCACACCAGATTTGAATTTGTTACTCCCAGACCAATTGAATCCCCAGCCAAAAGTTCTATACGCTTCGTAGGATCAGCCACGTTGGATTGAGAGTTGGACAGGTAAATCTTCTTTTGTCCATTCGTCTGCTTTGCTCTTATCACAAGATCAAAGCCGTCAGGTATGTAGATGCTTGGTAACTGAACGGGTGTGCCAGCAGATGTCACCGTAATTACCTCCGTTCTGAAAACGTTCTTGTTTGGAAGAGTCATTATTGCCTGCACGATTGATGAAAAAACTTTTGCCATAAGATCACCCCCTTATGTTTAAGGTTGAACATTAACCTTGACTACCATACCAGGTACAGTGCCAAGCCCAAAATAAGCATAGTTTGAAGCATCTATAACCGATGAATCTGCAATTGATTCTTCAAGTTCAAAAGTTATTGCCCCTACCCTACTTAATGGAGACAGTTTCACCTTTATCACTTTTGCTGGTGAAGTCATTGTTCCGAAATATGCATACCCATTAGCAGTGTCGATCACTGCGGTTGATAACCAGTCTTCTCCTGGTTGAAGCGTCAGAGTACCAACCTTTGTAAAATCAGAAAGGCGTACTTTTATAACCTTTCCAGGAGAATCTTCAGTTCCAAAATAAGCATATCCATTAACTTGGTCAATTACCGATGACCATGCAGGACCTTCTCCTTCATCAAAGGTTAGCACAGAGTCTCTTGTGAAATCAGAAAGATTGATCTTTACAACCTTTCCAGGATAAGTCCACGTTGTAAAGTATGCATATCCATTGACAGTATCGATCACCCCGGTTAACAGATAATCCTCTCCTTCACCAAGCGATAATGTAGCAACCTTTGTGAAGGTTGATAAATCTACTTTCACTACCTTACCCGGAATAGTTCCAGTCCCAAAATATGCATACCCATTATTGATGTCAATTATTGCTGAAAGTAAAGAATTTTCCCCTTCTCCTTCACTAAGAATAAGGGCATCTGATCTTGAAAAAATTGACAGGTCTATCTTTATGATCATACCCGGAATAGTCTCTGTTCCAAAGTAAGCATAGCCATTGGTGGTGTCAATTACTGCACAAGATAGTACTTCTTCACCTTCTTCAAGAGTAATGGAATCTTCTGTCAAAAAATCAGTAAGATTTACTTTTACTATTATCCCGGGAGACGGAAGATAAGTTCCAAAATATGCATATCCACTTTCAATATCTATAATTGCACAAGAAGCATTATCTTCACCTGGACCAAACTGTATGGAACCAACCCTTCCGAACGGTGATACCCCAGGACGTGGATTAAGACTAAGGATGGATTTAAGAATAAACCCTGATCCAAAGGTGTCCGTTACAAAGAATAGAAGTAAAATTGTCAACAAAAACCTTTTCAAGTTATTCCTCCAAGTACCCAACCGTAGTACTACCCGAAAGGGTAGAACCGTATATTGCCGCTGTCGTTCTATCAAGAACTATGGCTTCATCTGGTTTTATGAGTAGTCCAGTGGAAGAAGTAACCTCGCTTCCGCCTATATACATATCTGTTGATCCTTGATTTCTGATTATGACCGACCTTCTATTTGCATTGGCCTGAACTATCACTGTTGCCGACTCACCTACTACGACTTGGTCTGCTGTTATAGACGACGAAGTTGTAGTGTACACCGGCAGGCTTGAACTTGCCTTCACATTAACCCATACACCAGATATAGCATCTCCTCTTAGTCTTTTCCAATTCGCATTGTCGTAAACATAAGGACCTGAAGCAAGCAACCCACTTGTCTGTTCATCACCAACAGAAACGTCCTTGACGTTATTCCATTTTGTTGGAGATGCAGCAACAGCAAGTCCAGCAGCCTGTTGTATCTGAGAACGGATTGGACCGACCAATAACAAAGCGGTTAATGCTCCCAACAGAAACGGTATAATGATAATCTTTATGATCTTCATTTTGCCTCCTCCACTTGTATTAAGATTACATTTTCTATAATTTCTGGCTTATGGTCAAAAATTAAATTACCAATAAAAATACCAAATAATAGCGAAGTAATTATTAAAAATAATCTTATGCTCGATTTTAAATTCATCTTCATTTATCTTAGAACAACATTAACATCTATACCTATAAATAATGAATAATCTTGCTCAAAAGTAGATAGATTTATTCTTTGAAGAAAGGAATTACTATAATAACGAGTTGCAATATACAAATAACCAGAGTCTACAAATCCATAACGAACGGGGATATCTCCCTCTTTAAGCTCTAAGATTGATTCGATACTGAATGTAGAGAGATTTAACCTTATTATTTTTGATTTTTGTGGTAAGGTTACAGTTGTAGCAAAATAGGCATATCCATCTGTACCCATCACGGGAACGGTTAATTCACCGTGATTATAACTAACATAAAGAGTGTCGACAATCTCAAGAGTTGAAAGTCTTATTTTTAATATAGCAAATGTATTTAAAGTTCTAAAATTCGCACCGAAATATCCAAAGTTATTATCTAATAATATACAGGTTATATAATTAGGAAATTCTAATTCCACAAAGATTGGGTCTATGGTTAGAGTTCTTAAATCTATTCTCCTTATTGTATACCTCCAAGCATCAAGCCGGGAGAAATAGATATAATTATCATCAATAGCCGGTATCCCGCGAAGGTCTTCTCCCAAATATATTTCATCAACCTTTTGAAAATCTGATAATCTAATCTTCGATAACTTGTAATCATAGTTTCTTTCTACAACATATAAATTTTCATCATTCTTATCAATGAGAGCTGGAAAAATAAAGCTAAAGGGTCCTACACTTCTTATATTGAGAGAATCAACCTCAGAAAAATCAGAATTATTGACTTTCACGATGTAATGGTATGCTGGGAATCCCCTTTTTGTGCCAAAATAACTATACTTACGTGATGAATCTGTTACTGCAGATGATACCTCAATGCTATCTTGAAATGTGATAACTGAGCACGGGGTTGATAACATATGACGAAAATCAACCTTACTGAAGTATAAAGGTGATAAGTTATGTCCAGCATATAATGACCCTATTGGAAGGCATTCCTCTGGCCCCGGACCGAAGATGTTGAGAAGTAACACCTCCGATATTGGCCCTGCCATTACTCCACCATAAATAAATATGGCCAAAATGATGAAGAGAATAAGTCTCATTTTACCACCCATTCCTTGGTGCCATTCCATAACGTGATCTTAGCTCATCATACCATTGAGACCACTCAGATTGAGTTAATCGTTTATTATTATAAATGAGAATGTCTCCTCCAAGAATGTCAAGAGATCCCCCAGCAAATACCGCCTCTAATTGATTCATAAAAAAGCTTATAGGAATAAATTCATCATCGAATGAAATCAAAGTCCCATCCAATTTAACCATTTTGGGATAATTGCTATCATCTATGAAAACAAAAACCCACTGATCTATTATATCAAATGAACATATAGATACATACTCATCATTACTAATTTGAGCATAAGGATTCCAAGGCTCAGCGGCTGTATAAGCACTAAAAGTTAAATAGCCTTCTCCTGAAATATCAATCAGAGAAACAGAGGATACTCCCGACCCTTGTGGAATCTTCATAAAACCAGCAACGCATGATGTTTCAGATAAAATTCTATCTTCAAATATAGCAGAAGCGAACGATATTGCCTCACCAACTTTCTGTCCATGCCCAAATCCCTCAACATCCCAAAAGAGGCTTGGTTCACTCACAGTCAAATCAGGCAATAATCCACCTCCTAACACTCCATTTGTAGCATGGTTTATAACAGTGTCCCCACTCCCTTCATTAAATTTATACCATGCAATTAGATAGTCACCGGATGGAGGAGGTGTCACAGCGGGGCCTTCAACACTACCAAGAATAACCTTCTGAATTTGAGCAATCCCGATGCCAACAAAAATCAGAGACGATATGATGATAATTGAGATGATGAGCTTCATACCATTGCACTTTTGATGTTTCCGTAATGCCTAATCACATCCGAGACGTATTTGTAAACAGGTGGCGTACCTTTTGTTGACGTCGGTGGAGTCCCTGGACCTCCATAGTACCCTGCTATTGCCCACTGAATGTCCCCGTATTGATCGTAAATTTTTTTCAGATACCTCGTTCCGCACTCTATGTTGTTCTGCACGTTGAAAAGCTGTGGCTGCGTAAATCCGCACTCACTTGCTCCGGTTGCTGGCATAATTTGCATGAGTCCAATGGCACCGGCTGAGCTTATCGCATTCGGGTTTCCACCTGATTCTTGATAAATAACTGCAGAGATTATGGCTGGATCAACGCCGTACTTCTGCGAAGCAGCGTTTATGTAATCCTTGAAGTTTGTGAGAACACGGTAGGAAAATGGAAAGTTTAGTATGCCGGTCTTATATCCGATATATCCCAGCGCACCAGCGAACATTGCACCGATGCTTAAATAGAGTACGGTCTTTCTTTCCATTTTACATGCCTGAAACTTGCCTTATGTACCAGTCGTTTTTATGAAGCTACTGTACATTTCCTTGAGGAAGACATCGGCTCCCATCGAAGTAAAAAAGGCTCCGATGTACATCTTTATTCCGACGGAAGATGAGACATCGACCGTACTGTATACAAGGAATGAGCCAGCAACCGCCGCTCTGACAACGCTCTTTATTAACTTGAGCCAGTTAAAACTTTCACCGACATCAGACTGAGTGCTGAAGCCGAGTATCGACCTTATTGCTCCTCCAAGTGCACCCACGAGAACAAGTATCAGTATCGGTTCCATAAAACACCTCCTTAATCAAAGAGTGAATACCTTTACTGGTATTGTAGTCTTGGCAACCCCGTAGAGCGTGATGTCCGGTCCAAGCATGATAAGCTTGCTTTCTCCTTCCTTTATTTCAAGTCCGCTATCAACCGTTACGTCGTTCCCTCCGATATATATCGTCCTTGCAAGTCCAGCGGAACTTCCACCCATCCCTTCCTTAACCGTTGCGCTCAACGAGAAGGTCATGGACCCTGCAACCACCGGATCCCATCTTACTGCAAAGTCTGTAACAATCCCATATTCGCCTACCGTCGCATACTTTGTTCCTATTGACGTCAGACCTGAGAATATGCACTGCGAATCCGTCCACTTTCCACTGACCGGGTCTTTAGTTTGTGCATATATGTCCCAAGTGCCTGTTATCGCCGTAATATCGAGATGAAAGTGCATCTTAAGATAGTTTGCAACACCCAAGGGGTTTGCTTGGGTGTTGCCAGCTGCATCTACCGTACCACTATAAATTGTATAGGAACTCGTGAGGCCTGCGATAAGAGACGGGTTAAGTATAACATAGGGCCACTCGTGGGGCGGAGCGATGAGTATGCTTGGAGTGGTTGTAACGCTGCGATTCAGCGTCTTCGGGGCTCTAAATAGAGGAAGGAGGTCGGTAACATATCCCCCGTATTTGATCGCCTCCTTTGGCTTTAACGCCGCAACGCCAGGAGTAGGAGTTTTTAACCTTCTTTGGAATATGTACGGGTTGTAGGTCATGCGACCCTCGTCACCTTATAACCGATAAAAACAGTCTGAATCGTAGCGTTTGTACCAGGAGTATCGGTTATAGTAAGTGATATGTTTGTCCCGCCTTGAAATATATACGGTCTTGGCAGGATGAACGGCTGCTTGCCATCTCCGGTGATGAGAGAGGCTCTAACCGGAGATGAAAAGAAGTCCTCGGTCACAAACTCATCTTTTATCTGAAGTGTAATGTTCACATCTGGAATATTTGAATTCAGAACCTCCCACATGAAGTCGAATCCCTTTGAAAGTGGATATTTGTCTGCATAGACCTTATTGGCTGTCCCATCAAGCGTAAAATTGAACGGAACCAAAAACAGCCTGTCTATGACGTACTTCTGTAAGGCCTTCTCTGCCAACTCATACTTTGTAGTTTTGGATGCGCCCGGAACCCCTGGAACCTGTACCACCATTCCAACAACCGATGATTTATGTCCAATCAAAACAACCTCGATTGTGTTCGATGCCCCTGATATGTCAACAGCGGTTACGGTGATGCTTCTTCCAGCCAGAAACTTGTGGGTTTTTGGCATGATAAATGGATATTTCCCATCCCCGCTTACCAGGCTTCCTCTCACTTGGCTTATGAACAGGTCTTCGGTCGTGTAATCATCTGTGATTTGCAGCTTAAAGGCTCCGGTTGAATATGAGTTAATGACCGCCAATATGAAATCAAATCCAGTGGACAAGCGGTAGGTCTTTGTGTCTGATCCGTTTGCAGCAAGCGAGAAATCAAAAGGGATTGCAGTAAATCTTTCTCCCATTGATTGCTCTACGGCAAAAGGCCACACCAGTTCGCCGAGCCCCTCTTTGGCAAGATTTCCTTGCATAATGGACCTCCTTACCAGCAGGTGTTGCAGAACACCTGCTGGATTAAGGGTGTTTTTTAAGAATTAATCAGGCTCCAACAATATCCCTTCTCAGGATACCTTCGAGCACCATCCTGACCTTCGCCTCAACGGTCGGGGTTGGAGCTGTCGCAAATCTCCACCTAAACAGGAAGGTTTTTCCTCCTGCAATGGTCAATGGAAATGGCAGCTTTTCAACTGCGCTATTTGACGGAAGCCCAAGGCTGATGACATCGCTGTCGGCTGTGGTGGTTGCACCGGAAATACCACACCCTGCATTCAACATAATTCCGGGCATACTGAAAATCTCGATGTCACCTTCTTTCAGGTAAGTAATGATCGAGTCGTCGAAGATTTCCTCGATATCCACAAGCTTCATAGAAGCCTTTGGGATAAGTCTCATCTTCGTAACGTCGAACACCCACCCGATCTGGATGGTACTGAACTGCTTAAGATTTGTGTCGATTGAGGTCTTGTTTTCAGGGGTCTGGAAGAAATACTTTTCCGTGTCTGTATTCGACGTTGCGATTGTCACCGTGTCATACAGAAAATATGGCCGGACGTCTTCCAGTTTGTAGCTTTTCACTCCCTCCGGAGTTTTTGCTTTGATTGTCGTTGCCATTTTCGTTACTCCTTTCTATCCCCAGTTATTTCATGGGAATATTTAAGTGGTTTCTACTCCACAAGGATTTCATCTTCGCCATAGCCGAGACTACCCATACCAGAAGTTTGCTCGATTGGGACAATAACCCCAGTCCCGCCAGTGCTCTCGATCTCGATCTCCCCCATGCCTAAAGACGGAGCAGCCGTAGCCGTCGGTGGAATAACTGCGACTTTACCCATCATCGTTGCAATGAATTTGTAGGCTGCGATGGCCACGCCACCAATTCCTATTCCAACGGCAATGGATGGATTTCGCTTGTAAAGCATGACCGAAGCAAGAAGCGTCATACCTGCATTGACCAATGGCCTGATCGTTGCCGGAAGCTTTCCAATAACTGGTATCTTCGGAATGACTATGTCGAGAACTGTGGCTCCACCAGCGCCGATTGCGCCTCCTTGCACAATCTTCATCATCAGGTCTCTTTGCGTTTCGGTGACCGGAAACTCAGAGTATCCAAGCTCCCCGCATGTCGGGCACCCCTCAAATAACAGAGTCTTCGCCATTCGATTCACCTCCCTTCGTTTTGGATTGGATTAAAAAAAAGCCGAATCCAACTTAATGGATTCGGCCTCGGTTGTTCCGTCAGCCAATGCGTATTAAAAATACTTACTTAAAATTTCTCCGTCTCTCCCCTTTCGGTCAAAACTACCCTGTCATCCTGCTTCTTTATTGTAAACCACCCAAATTTTACCTCTTTGAGGAAGAGCCTTACCTTCTCAACTACCCTTTGCTCTTCTTTCTCCGCCTCTGATTCTTTTGTAAACATAGTTCCCAGCAAGAAATATCGCCCCTCCCAATAGGAGCTTCTTTAGATCGAGCCTGTCGTGCTCGATCATATTAGCTTTTTTACTATTTGACATAATCAAACCCTGAAGTGCGTATGGAATTCCATACGCTGGCGCAGCCTTTATTAGCCAGTCTGCAAAGGCACAAACCAAGGCGTGTGGAAGCACTTCCAAGAACTTTCCTGGATTCTCACGCTTAAGCCTTAGTAGTTTCTCTCTGTTCATTCAGACTGTCGCCTCACTGCGTTTCTTCATTCCAATAATGGCGATAGCCAGCATCCCGCCTCCACCAATCAGAATATAAGGCAAGTATTTCTTTATATCAAATTTTCCGGGCATCGAAGGTGCTGGAATGGCTGGAATAGTTGGAGTTGGGGTTGGAGTAGGAGTAGGGGTTGGGGTCGGAGTTGGCACTACAGCCACAGGTAGCTCTCCTCGAATTGCAGCCTCAAGCTTATCCCACGTATTTTTTCCGACAATTCCATCCACAGACAGACCAGCTTTTGTTTGGAACGCCTTGACCGCCGCCAAAGTCTCATCGCCGAATATTCCGTCTGCACCATACTTTGGTAGGGAATATCCAAGCTGCATTAAAAGGGTCTGAAGGTATTTGACGCTGTCTCCCTTCGCCCCCTTTCTTAGTGGAAGTATCCCTTTTTTTGTTGACAGCGGTGGCCATAGGTCACCAAAACCTGCAAACTTTGATGCCGGAAGTGAAACCGGAAGTGAAATTGGTCTCAAAACAAGACCGAAACCAGAAGTTGCACCCTGTTGCTGTTTTAGCAAATATGGTGTGCCTATTGGCCCTCTGCCACGTCCTCGCATAAGACCCCTGCCCCTACGACGGCTTCTTATCTTTGGCCTTTCTCCTTTTATGGCTGTAATGGCCTCTTTAGAAACCATGGATGGAACAACCTCCTCCGGTTCAACTTTGGCTGGAAGAATTTCCTCCGGTTTTCTTAATACGGTTGGCTCTAACGACGGATACAAATCTTCAATCTCAATGGAAATTGGAATAGGGGTTTTTCCCTTCTCACACTCGATGACGAACTCTTCCTTCCCGGCCTCCATTCTGCTTATAACTGGACACAAAACCTCAAATCTCCTCGTAGGAGTACCACTTGGAACATCTTCAACAATCATCAGTGGCATGGGTTACCTCCTTTTTTACCAGTTTATAAAAAAATTACCTTCTTGTCAATAGAATTAATGCAAGAAGTCCAATACCACCATAAAGAAGATATTTTGAAGGTATATCTAATTTAGGGATCAAAGGTGGTGCCTCTGCTACCTCCTCTCCCGCTGCTGGTTGTCGAACCGTATACGTGCCCGGAACGTATGGGGTAGTCGAGGTAGGTAGGTATTCTGGCATCGGTTGAAGTGTTGGCTGTGGCTCTCGAATTGGAGAGGTCGTGACAGTAGATGGAACTGGTTGAGAGAGCCTTGCTGCTACAATTGGCGCAGCAACCTTAACAGCCTCCCCAATGACCGTTCCAGCCGTTTGAAATACACTCGGCTGCGTTGTCTGTTCAGATGGTACTTCAACGGTTGTTACATCCTGAACCGGAGGTTGCGACGGTTTTGACACCGCACCCACTACACCTGAAACCACCCCGCCAACAGCCTTAGCAGCCGTCCCTACTGCTCCCGCAACAGCAGGGCCTACCCCTGGAATCATCATTGCTGCCGCACCAGCAGCCACTGGAAGAGCGATCTTTGCTACTTTCTTCAAGGTTTTTCCTATCTTCAAACCATATCCCTCGATCGGATAGAAGTGTATTCCGAATCCTTCGATCTCAACATCAGTTTCGCCCCCTCCATACATTTCTATCGCCTTCAATACTCCTCCTCGATACCCACCAGAAACCGAAGGAACTCTAAGAACAAGCATAACTACCTCCTTATTAGGAAAAATACGATGATCCCGCCAATTAAAAATATTGGAAGCCATGGTATGCTTGGTTTTTCCACTTTTGTAGGCTGGTATACAGGAGTAGGCATCGCAGGAGCCGCAACAGTCGGCTGCGTAGTAGGAGCCATCAGTTTCGCCACCTGTGCCACTGGTTTTGCAAGAGTCTCCAATATCGAAGGTTCCTTTGTGACGACATAAGCCCCAGCGCCTACCGCTACCCACGGCAACACATCCTTAAGCTTTATCCCAAAACCAACTGGATAGGCGATTATCACTTTTTCTCCTCACCTTTTTTCTTCCGAGAAATGACTAACATGGCGGCGATTCCAGCACCACCTAACAGCACGAGTGGCATTACATTTATCGCTGGCTTTGCCTCTGGAACTGGAATATCCTTTGTAACTGGTGTCATCTCCGGAGTACATTGACCTCCAATTTTAACTGGGCCAAATGGGGTGTTTATGGTTATGCATGGAATCGTAACCTTTACCCCATACCCAACTTCACCATACGGAGAGAACGTTATCATATCACACCTCACACACTATTTGATAGTCACGCCGCTTTGCATACGCTGGTTCCCAACCAACTCTTGCTGATTTTTCTGTCGGATCAAGTGGGATCCACCTTTTTGGATCGGATGGTGGGACACCAGCCAAGCTGTAAATATGATGAAATGGCCCTGTCTGTGACGAACTCACTATTCTCGCCCCAACTGGAATTCCAACAGATGCAAGCATTGAATTGAGTAGAACCACGCAATTGTCGCAGTCCCCACTCCTCAATTTCAATGTCCTTTCGGCAGTCGTGAAGCTGTCCCTGCAAAGAACGTGTCTGCGGTAGGTGATATTATCCCTAACCCATTCAAAAATTGCTTCTATTTCCCCCAAGTAATCGTATGACTTGACACCCTTCGCATTGAGAAGATTGAGAGTGAATTCACGTATAACTGGAGATTGGGACCCTTCCTCAATTAGCTCGGCAAGCTTGTCCATCCGCTCTTGGTCTGTGCTTAAGTTAACTTCACCTCGAAGACGCATTTCGGTCATGGCGATCTTCCCCTTTCTTCTTTCCTTGGTCTAATAACCGCCTCCAAACTTTCCCTCATCCAAGTTAAAAATGGCGGGCCTGCTATGGCAATTCCAACAAATATTAATATGGGAGACGCTAACTTTTCTGTTAAGGTAGGCTCAGGTTTCCCTATACACCGTTCAGCAGCATCCGCAGGACTAACGCCAGCCTGTATAAGAGTAGTTATGCAGTTTGTTTTTTCATCCTTAGTAAAAACCGACCTTGCAGTAACCCCTCCGACCACTGCGGTAACGGCCCCACCGACAATCCATGCAATGAGTGGTATTGGCATCTTATAACCTCCAAAAAAAGGCCGAATCCAACTTAATGGATTCGGCCTCGGTTGTTCCGTCAGCCACTGTTATCAACCTTACTTACAATCGTTCCCCTTCCATGGGTTTCTCAGGTGATGTGTCTTTCTCACCTTTTTCTTGCCTCTTCCGAAACACACTTTAGATATTCTGTAACTCTTTCTGGACCCTTCAAATTCAGGGTTTTTTCCTTGCATGTTTTCACGGATGTACTGAATCTTTGCTGTCTAAGCCTTGCGCCAGGCCTTTCGATCTCAATTATCGTTGGACAGTAGGATTTCTTCTGTTCCTCAGAAAGTGCTCCTACTATCCCTTCCGTGAAAACCAGATTCGTATCTCTCACCATGTAACAGGGAGATATTTTTGCCTTTTCATCATCTACTACAATTCCATCAAACAAATCTTCTGTCATTGGTTTACAAAAACAAATTTTTTTTGGATTTTCGCTGAGCGGTTCAGTTGTAGGTGGTTTTGAGATGGCCCAAAGGATTCTGTCGCTATCCTCCCAATTAACCATCCCAGATGCGATAAGAAGCTTGATGTGTTCTACAAGGTCATCAACACGGTTACGTTCGGCCCAGTTATAAATTTCCTTTACGGTTAGCCTTGGCTCCATAGCTGCATCACCTTTTGCTTGACAGCTTCTGCGATGGCTTGCGCTACCGCCCTTGACTCTACATCTGCAATCTTCAGCGCTTTGGAGATAATTGACTGCATCTCACCTATGTAGTCTTTGTGCTTCATACCCTCAAAAATCATCGCTGGATTCCTTTTTGCCATTATTATTACATTTTCTGCTACCTTGTCAACAAAAATTTTTGACTCCACCGGTTCCGTGTAGGACGATGCCACATCAATCAGAATGTTTTCAAATATTTTCCTAACGTCCACTTTCTCCTCCTCTTTATCAGAAGTTCCAGCAAATGGCTCAATTGGTGTTTCCTCCGATTTTGCGCGCCTTATCGCTGGCCTTTGCAACTTTGGGACAACCGTCCCATCCGGCAACTGTGTGACTAACCCCTTATTTATCATCGCCATTGTTACCATACTATTGGTGATCTGGTTTATGGCATTTAATATATGTGGACCTGCGTTCTGAAAGAACAATCCTGCAAGCTCAACTATCGATCTGACCGGCTGTGCTGGACTAAACATAGACTTCAGGGCCTCATATTTACCCTTGGCCTCTATCAATTGGTCGAGGAAATCCTTCTTCGGTTCAATTGTCACAGGAAGGGTTTTGTCAACCTCAGTTACACCCATAAGCTTTTTTATCATTTCAAACTTCTGCGGGTTTTCCATCATTTCAGTTATAAAATCCTTACGATCCAGCCCCATTACTTTCTTAAATATCTCTGCCTTTGCTGGATTTTCAAGCATTTCTGAAAGAAAATCCTTCTTCCTTCCATCTTCATCAAGGCCGATAAGCCTCTTGAAGACGAGCAGCTTTTCTGGGTTCTCCATAAGCGACTCGAAGAAATCCTGCTTCCTTCCTACGACACTGTCTATCGCATTAAGCGTATCCGTGAACGCTTGAACTGGGTCCTTTCCTTTCTCTGTTGATTTTTCAACGATGAGCGGTATCAGGGTATTTACAAGGTCGAACATCTTTTCGGTGGCAACCTTCCCCTCCTCCTTAGCCCTCATTTCTGATTCAAACTTCATTCTCGCCATGTCCATTTCTGCCCTGATACTGTTTATTTGGTTATTCAGAATTAACTGCATGTACTCTGGTTGGTCTTTTTTCCTCTCCTCAAGGTCTTTTATCTTGGTCTCATAAAGCCTTGATAGCATCTCCCACTGCTTGTTTATCGAATCAAGTGTCGCCTCGTATTTTGTCTTTTCGACCTCCCTTATCTCCTTTTCGGCCTCTCTGACCTTCTCAATAGCCCTCTCCTTCATCTCCAAGGCCTCACCAATGATCTTCATAGACTTGGCTTCCGGAGCCTCCCTTGATTCGTCTATGATATTTACTAATCCCTTACCGACTACGTCCCCACCGCTATCCACCATCTCAACGACGTAGTCGCCACCGCCGTACTTGTCGACAAATTTTTTCTTTATGAACTCATGCGTCTCTTGCACCGGAAAGTCCTCGGCAGGTATTGATATTATGAATGACTTTCCACCATCATCCTGCCTCTTATAAATTCTTACTTTTGAGGCCGAGGGAAGCTTTTCGGCGATCCCCTCAAGTAGCTTGGAATCCTTTTTCGCCTCTGCCTTCTCGATGATGTCCTCAACGGTCAACCTTGCCTTTTTCAACCCTTCTTTTTCTGCCATGATTCGCTCCTTTTTTATTTTTTAAGACATAATAAATCTCAAATGTTAAATTGTCAATAAATTTTTTCTTGACACAACGGTTTGAATAGTATACTTAATTAAATTATGCTTATCAGCAGAGACCATGTATGGGCATTTGAGAATGCTATTTCACTAAAATCCGACGCTACGAGAGAGACGTACACTATATTTGTAGAAGGCTTCATTAGAAAGTCCGTTGGTGATCTCTCAAGAGACAGCATCATCCAGTTTCTAAAAACCATTCCAAAAAACTCAGTGACAACAGCCTTTTATGCACTGAAGTTCTTCTATAAAGCTGCTGGACTACCATTTGATGTTTCGAGAGGAGACGTTGTTCCAAGAGGAATTAAAAGATTAAAGCCAGCACTTACCCTCGAAGAGGCAAAAAAGATGATCGAAACCGTTCCAAAGTATTTCGGAACGGTAGAAGTCGGATACTTAGCACTGTCCTCAATTTATGGACTTCGTAGGAGCGAAATTTACAGAGTCACAAAAGATGATATTGACATCGAACGACGAATTTTCACCGCTACTGTGAAGAAGGGAATTGAAATTGAAATGAAGCGACCCCATCTCATACCCGAAGAAATAGTCCCAGTCATGTATGAAATGAAAGAGGGCCTATCAATGATAAAATCCATCCCTTATATCACAAGACTTAACTTCATGTTCGACCTCATGGCAGCAAGGTCTGGGGTAGAAATGAGAAAAAGGATTGGGTTCCATTCATTTAGGAGGCTTCTTGCCTCACAGCTTCTCCTTGCCGGTCTTCAAGAGATTGTTATCAACAAGTTTATGCGATGGATACCAAGAGGAATATCCATGATAGAGCACTACTTTGCAGAGATGGAGAATCCAGAGATAGCCATTCAAATAGATAAAAAGGTTTTTGAAGTACACCCAATTCTTAAATTGTGGTCTGGCGAAAGCGTAAGTAGAGTTGATGAGGATGTTTTATAGAACACCGTGTGGAAATAACCAAACCCTGTCTTAATTATGATTGTAGACACAACATTTTTTGGACTGGCTTAAGATTACCATCCAAATCCAAAGAAACAAAATCTTCAAGAGAAATCTTAAACTGTTGTTGTTTAATTAACCATGAGTTTACGCTTGAAGAAATAGGAGACATGTGGGGATTAACACGTGATAGAATCCGGCAGCTTGAGTTAAAGGCGGTTTTACATTCTTTGAGAATTATATTATATAAAAAAGGAGTCTCACATCCAGTATTAGATTACTCAAATATTTCTAAGGCGAAGATAATCAAACGACTTAAAGACCTCCTTAGAAGAAAGGAGGAAAAATCACTCACCAAAAAGGAGGAAAGTGTATGGAAATAATAAGTTTATCCCTTGCCGCCTATGCCTTTAGCCTTTCTGTTCAAATGGCGAGGGGGGATCGTTTTAACTTTAAACCATTGAACTGCCGCTTCTGCCTTTCATTCTGGTTCTCATTCTTTTACTTTCTCATCACGGCTCAGTCTATAAACGTCGCCACCGTGTTCTTCTCCTTTGTCAATGGCCTCTCGGTTGCTGGAATATGCTCATTTCTAATCCTGATCGACGATAGGCTTTTAAATCCATGGAATCCATGGAAGATGGACAAAGAGAATGGCTAAGAGACCCTCCACATATTTAGACTTTGAGCTTTACACTTCAAAAAAAGAAGCCCTCGAAGAATTTGGAATATCCAAGAAGAAAACAAAAAAGGTTACCACAACGGTCTCTTTCCTTGTCTGTCCTCTTTGTGGCTTGCATAAACGTATGGGAAGAACTGGAATGCACTTCATTATCAAGATGAAGAGGTACGGAAAGAGGGCAAAAGAAGTGGCGGAGAAGCTTGTGGAGACTAAAGAGATTGTAGGATCAAGGGCAAGGGAATATAATCCTCACAAAGAGGATAGTTTCTCACTCGTTGACTTAAAGGAAGCTCCTTTTGTTTCGATCAGGGAGGCCAGGGGTCGGGGAAAAGGAATGCCTGAAATTGCTATTATAAGGATAAGTGACATCCCAAATCTTCCGGCCGCTGACAGGAAGATTCTCATTCCTCTTTTATTGCAAGCAAGGGATAAATGTCAAGAAATTATCAAGGAAGTGGAGGCTGTAATCCCATGATACTTTATCATGGAACAAGGGTCGATAAATAAAAAATTCTTTTTGAAGGACTTAAGCGTCCAGACTACAACAAGCTTATAGACAGTGTTTTAACCAAATATTGTTGCACAAGAAAAGACGTGCCTGAATGGATATGGAAACATTAATTAGAGTACAGACTCGATGAGTATAGGCAGTTTTCGCCTGAGTTCAAACCATATGTGTCGTTTACCCTTGAAATTTATATAAAAACTTTTTTTATTTTGAGCATTTGAAATTTCTATCGGGGTTAGACGATTTCAGCTTTCTTTTGAGGTAATGGAGAGAGGACAAAAAAATATGTTGACAAACAGGCGAACCTATGCTATGTGAACTAAAAAAGGGCTGACGGAACAACCGAGGCTGAATCCATAAATTTGGGTTCGGCCTTTTTTTGGCCCATCCAAAACGAAGGGAGGTGAATAATATGGCTGGTGTCTATGCAAACCTTGCTCAGCTTATGGCCGCAAGGGACATGTCGGTATCTCGGACACCCTTCAACCCTGACATAGTAGTTGTGAAGAGGGCTTCCTTCAGGAAGGGTGAGGTCCCCTCTCACTTAAGAGGATACCTGATTAAGGCCGGAGAGTGCAGGGGGCAGACAGGAAAGGTGGTCTATAAGGGAAGGATCGTTCCGAAGACCGCTGCATGTGTGGCCGCAAAGCACGGGAAATAATCTTCTTTGGAGAAGAGGGTCGGCTTAAAATCCGTTACCCTTTTCTCCTCTTGCCGAACCTTTTCTCATATTCCTTTCTGACCTCCGTTGTTATAAGTTCTTCTGCCTTAGTGCCTTCGATTATTTTCATTTCGTGTGCACTCTTTGGCATGAGCCTTTCTTCATCCCTCACAACGCCTTTGATTCCCCTTGTCTTGCTCGCAATCTCACCAAATCTTTTTCTAATGGCAAACTGCTTCAGGCTGGTCGTCTTCTTGCGGTTGTATGTTGTTATTTTGATCTGGTCTGGCGGCCTGTAGGTGTATCTTGTGACCTTCTCGAATTTCACGTCTTCCATTTACTCCTCTTCTTTTGCTCTTCTTAGAAGCTCAATTATATTTTTGGCAAAAAACCCAGCATGCGGTTTTTTCGCAAATCTTGAGTATTCTCCTTCAGCACCATGTATGACAACGTGTCCTTCTTCGACTATCTCAAAAACAATGTTCGCATGCCATGGGGGCATTCCCCGAACCCATACTTTAAATTTCCATTTACCATAGTCGTATATCGAAAACCCATTTGTAGAAAGCAGGGTAAAAAATTTTTCCAACACCTATTTCTCAGATTTCATCCTACAAGTTCGCACCTAAAAAGGTTTTAAGGTAGTAATCAATGGTCATAAAAAAGTTGCATTTGCATACCCCTGTTTTTTTTAGCTCAAATAGCGATTCCGGGCATGGACAAATATTCCTCCCCGATACACACGGGCACCCACCGATTTTCTCAATCATCTCAATCCACGAATCAACTGAGAAGAATGGATTGATAACCAAGGAATTGTCAAGGCAATATTTTAAAAACCGCTTTCTCATCGCCACGTTCTTTTTCCTCATCTTCTTCCCTTTCATAAAGGACTCTCGTCTCGCCCCCGCAGACGGCGAGCACAACATCATCATCAAAGAAAATCTCACAGGATTGATTGTTCTCGTCTATTCCCAGCGGAAGGCTTACCGATCCTTTTCTATTTATGTCTACAATACCCTTCTCGATTAACTCCTTGCCTTGTTCACTGTTCAAATCCACAAAGTCAACCCTATCGCCGAGTTTCTCCTTGATCCTTTCACAAGGTTTACATCCTTCGACTGAAAGTATCCTGAATTTTTTTTGCTCGTTCGGAAAAACCATGAGTTTTACCTCCTTTCCTAAAAAATTCGCCATGAC
>JAIMAA010000048.1 GCA_023512225.1 Candidatus Bathyarchaeota archaeon | reverse complement strand
GCACACCACCAGTAATGATTGGACAAATACAGGCTGTGGGCATAAAAGACTCATACGCGGCTAAAATGCGAGTTTTACAAGCAAAAGAAGAAATAATAAAGAAGGCGAACGACCAGGACCCAGTGCTCGTTTCCGTCGGAGGCGGCGCAAAAGACCTAGAAGCAAAAGTAATCCACACAACCCAAGGACCAATGCTTATCACAGAATTGCATGTTGACTGCCGCGACGCCATGGGCGCTAATGCGGTTAACACCATGGCTGAAGCTGTTGCGCCCATGATAGAGCGCATAACAAGCGGACGAGTTTACCTACGAATAATTTCTAATTTAGCAGTTAAACGTTTGGCAAGAGCATCATGCGTAGTGCCTAAAGATTCTGTTGGCGGAGAAGAAGTCGTAGACGGCATAGTAAACGCCTCCGCTTTTGCAGCAGCAGACCCCTACCGAGCCGCAACACACAACAAAGGCATAATGAACGGCATAACAGCCGTCATAATCGCAACATGCAACGACCACCGAGCCATCGAAGCCGGAGCCCACGCCTACGCAGCCAAAAACGGACACTACACAACACTTTCAACATGGGAGAAAAACGAAAACGGCGACCTAGTAGGCTCAATTGAACTGCCAATGGCTGTAGGCTTAATAGGCGGAGCAGTGCGAACCCACCCAATCGCGAAAATAGCAATAAAAATCTTAGGCGTAAAAACCGCAAACGAGTTCGCCGAAGTCTTAGCAGCTGTTGGTCTGGCACAAAATCTAGGCGCACTACGCGCACTGGCTCACGAAGGCATACAACGCGGGCACATGTCACTTCACGCAAGAAACATAGCAGTAGCAGCCGGCGCGACAGGCGAATTGATTGATTTAGTAGCTGAAAAAATGGTTGCGGAACGCAAGATTCGCATGGACAGAGCAAAAGAACTCATCGAACAGTATAAAGCAACTGGAAAAATCTAAAAAGTCAAGACAACCGCACTCTTAAACACGGCGAACAAAATGAAGATAATACTGGGTCCAGCATCGAGAGAATTAGGCGAAAAGATAGCTGAGCTTTTGGGCGCAGAAACGGTTCCACTGACTTTTAAAACCTATCCAGACGGCGAATCCTACGTAAGATTAGAAGACTCGGTGAAAAACGAACACGTAGCCATAATACAAACCACAAGCCCACCTCAAGACACGCGCCTCATACAGTTAGCACTTATTGCTGACGCAGCTAAGCGCCATGGCGCAAAAAAAGTAATCGCTGTCGTGCCCTATCTTGCTTATGCACGCCAAGACAAGATATTCCTTCAAGGCGAAGCCATAAGCATAGAAGCCGTCGCGCAGATGCTTAATGCTGTAGGAATTGACAGTTTAATAACAGTGAACGTGCATCAAGAAAAAGTGCTGAGTAGATTCCCTTTTCCAGCAAAAAACGTTTCAGCCATTCCGTTACTGGCGGACTATTTCAAACGGAAAGGTTTCGCGGAAGCTTTTGCGCTGGCTCCTGATGTGGGTGCAATATACATTGCTGAAGAAGCCAAAAAGGTTCTCGGCGGAGAATGCGGCTACTTAGAGAAGCACAGAGACCGCTACACTGGGCAGATTAGCGTAGAAAAGAAAACATTCAACGTTAAAGGAAAAACCGTGATAATCTTTGACGACATAATCAGCACGGGCGGCACAATAGTTGCGGCTGCAAAAATTCTGAAAGAGCTTGGAGCCGAAAAAGTGTTTGCCGCTTGTGCTCATCCACTTTTGATAGGCGATGCAGAAAAGCGAATTCTTGATGCAGGAGTTGAAGAGATAATAGGCACAGATAGCGTTCCAAGCCAAGTTAGCAAGGTTTCTCTTGCGCCCTTAATAGCCAAACAATTGAAGGAACGCTAAAGTGGCTAAACTTTTCTTTCTGCTTTCTGGCGAACATGAAACTCTGCCAGTTTCCGAGTTAAAGGCTATACTTGAAACGGAAGGCTACGCTTTCAAAACTTTGGAGAAGCTCGACCAAATTCTAAGGCTTGACGTAGATTTAAAATGCGTTGAAGCTGTAAAGCGTAGAGCAGCTTTCACGAGACTTTGCGGACTTGAACTATTCACTTGCAAGGCTGAAACAAATGAGATATTGAAGAATATGCGCGTCGTAAATCTGAAAGATGTACTGGCGAATGAAGAAACCTTCGTTGTTCGCGTGCATCACGTAAAAGACTATGCTCCAAACATTGACAGTATGTTTCTTGAAAGAGAACTCGGCGAGCTCATACTCAACAAAAAAGAAAAGACAAAAGTGAACCTTAAAAATCCAAATAAAACCTTCACGGGGTTCCTAACCGAAGAAAAGTTCATTTTCGGCATGCTGCTTGCTGAGATTCCGCCAAAACCGTTCGTGGAAAGACGCCCAAAGAAAAAACCATTCTTCCACCCATCAGCCATGCTGGCAAAACTTACAAGATGTATGGTAAATTTGGCCAGACCAAAGGCTGGAGAGCTCGTTTTGGACCCTTTTTGCGGAACCGGAAGCACGCTCACTGAAGCCACCCTCATTGGATGTCGCACTATTGGTTTAGATATTCAAAGACGCATGGTGAAAGGAACACTCAAAAATTTGACTTATTTTAAAATAGAACCTGAAGGAGTCATCCTTGCAGATGCACGCAACCCCCCCTTAACAAAGGTTGACTGCGTTGTAACTGACCCGCCTTACGGAAGGTCTTCAACAACCCTTAAGCGGTCCACTGGGCAAATAGTTGAGGAAGTGTTGGCGGCTGTTAAAGATATGCTTGGCAAAGGACAGCGAGTTTGCATGGCTGCACCAAAAACATTAAACATCAAGAAAACTGGTGAGACTTTAGGCTATAAACATTTAGAATCCCACTTCGTTTATGTTCACAGAAGCCTAACAAGAGAAATAGCAGTATTCGAAAAGGTGTAAACGCATGAGTTTGTATGTTGTTTTCCTAGGCACAGCTGGAAGCGTTCCAACACCCAAAAGAAGCTTACCCGCTGTGCTTATCCAACGCAAAGGCGAACAAATAATGTTTGACTGCGGCGAAGGCGTGCAAAGGCAAATGGTAAAGGCTAAAGTGGGCTTCCATAAAAAAATGAAAATTTTCGTAACACACATGCACGGCGACCATGTTCTCGGCTTGCCGGGGCTTCTACAGACTATGGCATTGCTTGACAGAGAAAAAAAACTTGACATTTACGGACCACCAGGAATCAAGCGTTTTTTAGAGAACATTAGGGAAACGGTTCAGTTTGTTTTGACGTTTCCAGTTGAAGTTCACGAAATATACGAGGCAGGTGTTGTATGCGAAGAGAACGAATATGTCGTTCAGACAGAGTGGGCAAATCATGTAATCCCAAGTTTAGCCTATGCTTTCGCGGAAAAGCCTCGTCCTGGAAGATTTTTTCCAGAAAAAGCCAAGGCGTTAGGTGTTTCAGAAGGACCACTGTGGTCTAAACTGCAACATGGACACAAAATCAGATTGCCAAACGGAAAGGTAGTAAAGCCAGAAGAAGTTACGGGAATGCCTAGACCTGGAAGAAAAATCGTTTACACAGGCGACACCAGACCGTTTAGAGGCTTTGTGAAGTTTGCGGCTGGTGCAGACCTACTTATTCACGATTCTACTTTGGATGATGATTTGGCTGAGAGAGCAGAAGAGGATGGGCATTCAACACCAAGTCAAGCTGCTAAAAACGCCAAGAAAGCGAAAGTAAAACAGCTGATTCTCACGCACATCAGTGCAAGGTATGAAGACACAAGCAAACTTCTTGAAGAAGCACGGAAATTTTTCAAAAACACGCAGGTGGCGGAAGATTTTATGAAGATAGAGATTCCGTTGAAGGAAACAAGTTGAAATTATGCAAGTAACTGTTTTAATTTTTGCACGCTTTCATTAACATGCATAACAGATTCGATTACGATAACTTTGTCATAAGATGTTCTTCTTAATGCTTTTGCAAAGTTTCCCCAGCTGACAGTTCCATAACCTATGCCTAAATGTTGGTCGCTTTTTCCATCATTATCATGCGCGTGGATATGTACAATTTTGCTTACAAAAGTTTCCATGAAACTTTCTATCTGACCATTAATGTTAGCGTGTCCAACATCTAAGGCTAAGCCTATGTCTTCGTTGATTTCTTCATAAAACTTGACGAAGTGCTCCACACTTTTCATTAGGAATGGATAAGGTTCTGGCACGTTTTCTATGGCTATTCTTACGCCATAATCGTTTGCAACTTTAAAAAGTAAACGTGCAGTTTCAACATTCCGATGCCAATCCATGTTCGGATAAAACATGCTAATACCCGTTTTTAATCCAGGATGAAAAACCCACACGTAAGCGTTCAAATAATGTGCGTAGGCAATCGAGTCTTCCAGTCTTCTGCACATAGCTTTCAGTATTGGTCTTGATGGTGAAGCAATGTTTATGTCTGCGAAGGGTGCATGCACAGAATATTGTAAGTTATAGGATGCTGCAATGTTTTTAAGCGTTGAAATTCGTTGTTTGTTCAGCGTATGAAATCCGTCGTCAACAATTTCTACGTAGGCTGTTTCTAAACTTGTAATATGTTCAATCATCTTTTTGAAAGGTTCACTTAACCAGCAAAGCGCAGACAGTCCGATTTTAGGTTTCGCCATAGACTAATCCCAATTGTATTTGTTAGAAATTTAGACTTCTAACTTCTGGTTTATAACTTAACTTGTTTTAATGAAGTTTTTCTCTTAAAAGAAACGTGTGAAGTCTGAGTCGGATTCCAGTTATGCATTATTACTAATAATTCAGACTTCACTTTCATACAAGTTAAATGTAGCCGCTAAAGAAACCTAATTGATGGAACAGCCCTTACCATGGAAGCTAACCTAATGACTGCACGATACAATAGTGCAAAAGATGACGATTCGGACAAAATTCTCTTCAAATCTGAACATGCATTCCGCAGCTTGGTCGAAAACGCATTTGTAGGCATCGCTATTTCCGATTTAAGGGGAAGGCTGAAATATGTAAATAAAGCGTTGGCTGAGTTGTTAGGCTATTCCGTTTCCGAATTGCTAAATCAGCCATTCAAGAATTTTATACATCCTGCAGACCGAAGAAAAGTAATGCGCCTATTTTTGCGCATTATCATGCTGCGAAGGGAGCCTAGACAGTTAGAGTTTCGTTCTGTGAGAAGAGATGGCAACGTTCTTAATCTTTGGAGTAAACCCTCAAGGTTCATAGTTAATGGAAGAACAGTGGGTTTTCAAGCCATCATTGTGGACATCACTGAACTTAAGATAATGGAGAAAAAGCTAAAGGAAACTAACAGAAAACTGGAAATGTTTTTAGAAACGGCAATGGAAGGAATAACCATTGTTGATTCAAATGATAACCTATCTTTTGTGAACAAAGCTTTTGCTGGCATGCTAGGTTATGAAGAAGAAGAGCTTCTCGGCGCAAATCTACGTAAACTTGTCGACAAGGAAGGTTTTGAAAAAATTAGGAAAGAAACAGAGGCTAGGAAGAAGGGAGTTACAAGCCGATACGAAATTAAGTTGTACTGTAAGAATGGTGACCCGCGCATTGTTCAAGTGTCTGCGTCACCATTCTGGGATGCGGATGGAAACTTTGCAGGGACTCTTGCAATTATTATGGATGTGACAGAACGCAAGAAAATGGAGGAAAAATTGCGGCAATCTGAGGAAAAATTCAGAGGAATGGCAGAAAGAAGCTTTGACGCAATAGCCATTGTTAACCTTGAAGGAAACATTACGTATGCTTCTCCTTCGGTAGGAAAGGTTCTAGGTTATCCCCAAAACGAAGTCGTTGGAAAGTCCTTCCTAGAATATTTCTCTCCAGACACGCTTTCCAACGCGTCACAGTTATTCGCAGATTTGATGCAAGGCAAAAGCCTTGAGGGGCTGCAGCTGGAACTCCCTAGAAAAGATGGAACCATAGCTACTGTGGAAATTAACGCCGCTCCCATAATCATGAACAGTAAGGTAACTGGCATTCAAGCAGTCTTCAGGAATGTCACGGAACGCAAGAAGATGGAGGAGAGACTGCGAGAATCTGAAGAAAGGCTAAGGTCATTGATAGAATATGCTCCAGATGCAATTTACATTAACGACCTAAATGGAAAAATTTTGGAGGGAAACAGACAAGCAGAAATTTTGACGGGTTACGAGAAAGAAGAACTAATTGGAAAGAGCATACTGGAAGCTGGACTTCTTCCAGAAAAATACGTACCAAAGACTATTGAAGCTATTCAAAAGAACCTAAGCGGACAAAGAACTGGACCAGACGAGTTTGAGCTCATAAGAAAAGATGGAAGTAGAGTTTTTGTTGAAATTTCAACCATTCCAATAAAAATTGGACAAAGAATCGAAATTTTGGGCATAGCTAGAGATATTACAGAACGAAAGCAGATGCAGAAAAAACTGGAAGAGTATTCTCAGCATCTTGAGGCGCTTGTCGAACAAAGAACTAGGCAGTTGAAAAAAGCGCAAGAGAAACTAATAAAATCTGAAAGGCTGGCAGCCATCGGAGAAGTAGCAGCCATGGTTGGCCATGACCTGCGTAATCCGTTGACAGGCATAAAAGGCGCTACATATTACTTGAAAACAAAATTGTATTCAAAAATGGGTGAGAAAACAAAAGAAATGCTTGAATTAATAGAAGCAGACATAGAATACGCGAATAAAATCATAACAGACCTACTGGAATACTCAAGAGAAGTGCACTTGGAATTAACTGAAACGAACCCGAAAACTATCATAACAGAAACTCTTCATTTGATTAAAGTTCCAGAAAACATCCAAATAATAAATCGAACACGCAGGGAGCCTAAAATAAGAATTGACATAGAGAAAATGACTAGGGTATTCCACAACTTAGTTATTAACGCAATTGATGCCATGCCAAACGGTGGCAAACTCACAATAACAAGCCGCAAAACAAAGGATGCTGTAAAATTCATCTTCAAGGACACTGGAATAGGAATGACGAGAGAAACCATGGAGAAAATCTTCACACCGTTTTTCACAACAAAAGCCAAAGGCATGGGACTGGGCTTGCCCATATGCAAACACATTGTTGAAGCTCATGGCGGAAAAATCACAGTCGACAGTGCAGTGAGCGAAGGCGCGACTTTCACACTAACACTTCCCATAAAATCCGAAACAAAAGAAGAAGGAGGTGAAAAAACATGGATAAGCGTGCCAGAATCCTTGTCATTGACGACGACGAAAGCATCAGAAAAGTCTTAGTAGCAATTCTGGAAGACGAAGGATTCGCTGTAGACACGGCGGAAAACGGGAAAACAGCAATCAAAAAATCAAACGAAAAATTCTACAATTTGGCTCTTATAGACATAAGGCTACCTGACATGGAAGGAACAGAACTTCTAACGAAACTGAAAGATACAATACCGAAAATGCGGAAGATAATGGTTACAGGTTATCCATCCTTGCAAAACGCTGTCGAAGCCCTCAACAAAGGCGCACACGCCTACATAGTGAAACCTTTTGACTTGAAAAAAGTCATAGCAGTAATTAAGGAACAATTGTGGAAACAGCAAGAAGAAAAAGAGTACAGCCAAGAAAAAGTCAAAGAGTTCATCGAAACACGAGTAAGAGAGCTGGAAAAAGAGAAAGCGGCAACAAGGAGAAAACAGGATTAATACAAGTCCCTTTTTATTATTTCTAATGTCAAGGAAGATGCTTTAATAAAACTTTTTAGAATAGACTGAGCAGTTTGGAATGAAATTTTGTTCTTGCAAAACTTAAATCTGCGGTGGTTTTGAACTGGTTGTTGCGTGCTCCCAAGGCGATTTCTACAAACTCTTTCAATGTGTACTCAGAAAATTCTAATGTTGGCTTTCCATATCTCAAACCATTACATGTAGAATCAGCATATACAAAAAGCTGATTTTCACCATAACTATAAACAGCATCGCTTGCATACCCATATTGTGGTTCGCCAAGTATTTTGAAAGGCCAAAGTTTACATGCTTTAGGTTTCATGTGTTGCAAACCGCATAAATACATGCCTGACAGGTTATACAGAAAGATGCAAGAACCGTCACTTTTCCTTTTTAGGAACAGCTTATCCAAGCCTGAAACTGTTGCTTCGACACCGTAATTCTTGACTATGCTCAGCCATTCTGGAAATTTTAGAACTACACTGTAGGCTCTGCAACATATTCCGCAAGAGTTGCATTTCCAGTCAGCTATGTACCGCCATGGAATAAATAACATTTCGGTTTCGCTAAAAAATTTTAAAGAAAACTTTTTCTTAAAAATTTATTTGCAGAAAGGCTTCAGTTTTTCAACGATTTCTTTTGGAATTTGCACGGCTCTTTCCATATGCTTATCAGCAGCCACGATCACCACATATCCATTAGCCAGCAAAACCGCTGACTCTTTGTTGAAAATTTTAAACTCGTATTTTATGGATTTTTCCTTCAACTCTCTAACTGTCAATTCCACTTCAATTAAGTCGCCGAATCTTGCTGGCTTTTTAAATTGGCAGAAAGATTCAACTCTCGGAAGCCAAATTCCCATCTTGTTGATGTCTGTGAAACTGAAGCCTAAATGTCTGTAAAATTCTTCTTCAGCTCTCTCAAAAAATCTGAAATAGTTTGAATAATGCACGACTTGAGCGGCGTCAGTGTCTGCCCAAGTGATTCTGAAAGAAGTCTTAAAAGCGGCAAGTGGCATGCCTATCACTAAAAAATACAAAGACTAAATTTTCTTGTACAAATAAATAGTGTGCGATGGATATCCTAACGTTTGGTTTTCGCAGAAATTTAAAACTTTGACAGGTTTCCAGCCGACAATCTCATAATCATGAGAAATCACACGAACTCCTCTTTTGAGTTCAGCTTCCAGTTTTGGCTTAACTTTCTCATTAGCACTCGTTGTTAGATAGAGAAAGACAACATCAGCCGAGGTTAAGTCTACATTGAACATGTCGCCATTCACTATTGTTACTCTATCTTGCAGTCCTTGCTCGTAGATGGAGCTAAGCGCTTTCTTAACCAAATCTTCTCGTAACTCAACACCGACAGCTCTTGCGCCGAAATCTTTTGCAGCCATAATAACTGTTCTGCCGTCTCCAGCGCCCAAATCGAAGAAGACTTCACCTGGTTTTAGTTCAGCTAAGATGAGCATTTGGCGGATTACTTGTGGCGGACTTGGAACGTAAGGTGCGATGAACAGTCTATTAGCCTCCGTTCAAACTCAATTGTAACCTACACTTTGTGCTTTTAAAGGCTTTTGCGCTGTTTAAGCGACATATGTGGCTTTTTTGGGCTGTGGTCTTCTGGCTTCTCCACATTTCATGCAGCTTTGCGCGCATAATTCAAGGTATTTTGCTTCGTCTTTGGAGTTAACAGCTTCTGCTGCTTTGCGGCATAGTTCGCTTTGTTCTTTGCATCCTTCTTCTTTGCATAGGCTGGATATGTAAGAGCAGATTTCCTGCACGTCTTTGGGTTCCAGCACTGCCCTGTTTGTTCGAACTAGAAGGCATAGTTCTCTGGCTAAGACACATGTTTTAACATATTTGATTCTTTCAAGAACTTCTTCTCGGAGTTTTTTTCGGCTTATTTCCAAACTTTTAATCTCCCTAATCAACAAGCAGATGATGCTTAGGCAAAATAGGATAAGCCTTCATTTAAAAGTTGTTGTATGTCTTGGGCTGTTACCAGAACCTTTTGCTCAGGGCTTTGCGTTCGGCTTCCAGCACAAGCTCGTAGAATCTATCATTGAGTTTAGGTTCTTCTTCGAGAACTTCTTTAATGTCTGAGGGCTGAACCTTTCGGGCACACAGGGCTACAGCTGCAGCTTTTCCATATTTGGTTATTAACTGTGCTGTGTGTGTTGCTTGTTTATGCAGTCTTTCCTCGCTTTTCGTTAGCTTCTCGCCTTTCTTTTCGATGAGCGGCATAGCCTTTTCTTCTTCCACTTTCAGTAAGCCTATGGCTGTTGAGCCGCATCTTGGACATTTGGGCTTGTCTGGCAAGTCTTTAGCGCGTATCATTTCCATGTAGTTCCAGCAGTTTGTGCATATGAAATTACACGTTTCGTTTAGTAGCCGTGCTTTTGTGGATTCTATTAGAACAGCGCGCATTCTTTCGGGCGGAATCAAGTCGGTTTTCATGCTTACGCGTTCAATGCCGACACGTGCTATTGGTGTCGCATTTCCGCTTGTTTCGACCTTATGCAGTTGGATTTCGCCTTCACGGATTTTCCTTAAAACAAGGAGTAATTTTTCTAAATCTAAGTCTTTTGTGAACACTTCTTTGAGGGCTTCTTCGTAGATTGGTGTGTCTTCGAAGCTTTTTATTAGGCGTTGTAGGCTTACGCTGCTGAAGTCTGCCCATTTTTTGAGTGCTCCGAAGCGTCTTGCCACGTGAATCATTCTGCGTTTGAAGAGCCCGGTTTTGACGGTTGCACGTGTTAGGGTGTCTCTTATTGTTTGGTCTGGCATGGCGCATATTTCGTTGAACAGTTCGATTGTTTGGTTTGCGTTTGTGGCGCCCATGGTTTGGATGAATATACGGTAGGGGTCATGTTGAACTACGATGCTGTAGCCGATTTTTTCGGAAAGCAGCTGCCCGAGTAGCTGTGCTAGGGCTCTGTTCGTAAGTGAGCCGAAGTTGGCGTGGATTATAACGAATTCTTCCCAGTCTTCGACGGTTATTCGATTGTCTGTTGGCACTGGCAATCTTGCGGAGACTTGTTCTATTGTTTCAGTTATTGCATGCATAATCGTGTCTTTGTCTGCGGGATACTCTTCGCTTAGTTTGGCAGCAATATTGTCTGAGGACGCGCCTTTCTGCAGTTGTTTTTCAATAAAACCGCGAATCTTGCCTACTTCTTGCGATACTTCGAATGGAACTGGGATTTCTTCTCCTATCCAGCTTGGAATTGCGCCTGTTGGGTCGTCGACTGGTTTTACGTGGACTTTTTCTTCAGAAACATGTTGGATTCGCCATGGTGTCCCCCGGATTATGAATTTTATTCCTGGTTTGCCATATTCCGCCATGAAGGCTTCGTCTAGCACGCCTATTGCTGCGTCGCTTGATTCGTCTACTACGAGGAACTGTTTTTCTTCCGGTATCATGGAAAGGTTTTCAAAGTAATATTCGAAGAGCGCTTTTGTTCTGCGTGGTTTTAGGACGACTTTGTCTTCGAAGGACACCCATGCCAAGCGTGGGAAGCGCTGGTGCATGTAGCGTAGGATTTTTTCTATGTCATCTATTGTTAGGTTTTCGTATGGGTAGGCGTTTTTGAACATTTCAAGTATTTCGTTGAATTCGAGTCTTCTGTTTTTGAGCAGCAAGCCTGCGATTTGGTGTGCTAGGACATCGTAGGGTTTAGGTGGAATTTCAACGGGTTCCAAGTCTTCTTTTAGGGCTTTTTTGGTGATGGCTAAGGCTTCAAGTGTGTCGTCGGAGTCCATGGCGACGATTATGCCTTGGGCTATTTTGCCTATTCTGTGTCCGCTTCTGCCGACGCGTTGGATTAGGCGGGTTACTTGTCTTGGGCTCATGTATTGGATGACGAGGTCTATGCGTCCTACGTCTATGCCTAGTTCTAGGCTGCTTGTGCACACTAAGCCTTTTAGTTCGCCATTTTTTAGTCCTCTTTCGGCAGCTATGCGTGATGGTTTTGCTAAGGAGCCGTGGTGTATTGATACGGGGAAGTCTATGTCCCAGACTTTGAATCTGCTTGCTAATACTTCGGATATGGCGCGTGTGTTTGTGAATAGGAGCACAGATTTGTGTTTGCTTATGTAGTCGCGGATTATGCGCAAGCGAGCGGCGACTTCTGGGTGTGTATAAAGCTGGTCGGCGAGTTTGGCGTCGTCTTCTTCTGGTTTAGGATAGACGGTTTTTAGGTGCATCATTCTTGCGACTGGAACGCGGACGATTTCGACTGGTCTGTGGTTTCCTACGAGGAACTGGGCGACTTCTTCTGGGCTGCCGATTGTTGCAGATAAGCCTATTATTTGAAAGTCTTTGCCTATCATTGTGCGTAGGCGTTCTAGGGCTAAGGCTAGTTGGCTTCCGCGTTTGCTGTCTGCCATTTCGTGGACTTCGTCGATGATTACCCATTTTACGCTTTGCAGGTGCTGGCGCATTATCCAGCCGATGAGTATTGCCTGTAGTGTTTCTGGGGTGGTTATGAGCATGTCTGGGGGGCTCATGCGTTGGCGTGTGCGTTCTTTGGTTTCTGTGTCGCCATGTCTGACGGCGAGTTTTATGTCGAGATTATTGCACCACCACTCGAGCCTTTCAAGCATGTCACGGTTCAAGGCGCGTAAAGGCGTTATATACAACACTTTGATGCCGGGAGTGCTCTGCTGTCCTTGGAGAAGCATGCTTAAAACCGGCAGGAATGCGGCTTCGGTTTTGCCTGTGGCTGTAGGCGAAATGAGCAGGACATTTTTGCCTTCGAGGATTTTTGGAATTGTCTTTTCCTGAGGTTCTGTTGGTTTAGAGAATCCTCTCTGCTCAACGAGCCTTCGAACGGGTTTGACAAGTAGG
>JAIMAA010000047.1 GCA_023512225.1 Candidatus Bathyarchaeota archaeon | reverse complement strand
CCGGTGAGCAGCTCGAACAGCACCACGCCGACCGAGTACACGTCGGCCCGGGTGTCGGCCCGGCCGTCGGCGATCAGCTCCGGCGCCAGGTAGGGCGTGGTCCCCAGCAGCGGCGTCACCTGGCTGCGGCCGATGTCGGCGGCCCGGGCCAGGCCGAAGTCGGCCACCTTGACCACCGCGTCGACCAGGTCCCCGGAGCCGTTCGGCGGCGGCGCCACCAGGATGTTCTCCGGCTTGACCGCGCGGTGCACCAGCCCGGCGCGGTGCGCCACCGCCAGCGCCGCGAGCACCTGCTCCACGACCGCGAGCGACTCCGCCGGGTCGAGCCGGCCCCGCTCGGCCAGCACGTCGCGCAGCGTCCGGCCGCGGACGTACTCCATCACCACGTACGGGGCCCCCTCGTGGGAGCCCTGGTCGAAGATCGCGACCACGTTCGGATGGCCCAGGTGGGCCACGGTGCGCGCCTCGTTGCTGAGGCGGTCGAGCACCTCCTGGTCGAGCACGTGCTCCGGGTTCACAATGCGGATCGCCACGGAACGGTCCAGCCGCTCGTCCCGGGCCTGGTAGACCGAGGTCGTACGGCCACTGGCGAGGCGACCGAGGATCCGGTAGCGCCCGTTGATGAGCGCTCCCCGCAGCGGATCGGCGACCTTGGTGTCCATCGCAGGGCAGTGTACTGGCGAAATGCCCCGGAGGCCGTCCGGCGACACCGTGCGACGGCCGTGAGAGGGTGGGCGGGTGGGTACGGTGACCTACCTCGCGGTGCTCGGCGGCTGCCTGGTCGCCGCGGTGTGGCTCGAGCCCGTCCTGCGCGTCGGCGTGCTGCGGCAATGGCGCCGGCTCGTCCTGACCCTGGTGCCGGTCGCGGCCGGCTTCCTGCTCTGGGACCTCGCGGCCGTCGCGGCTGGGCACTGGTCCTTCGACGACGGCCAGGTCGTCGGCGTGTGGCTGCCGCTCGGGTTACCCATCGAGGAAGTTCTGTTCTTCGTCGTGGTGCCGCTGTGCGCGGTGCTCAGTTTCGAAGCCGTACGGCAGGTGTTGGCCCGGCGCTCCCGCCCCCGGGACGGGGGCTGACTGGATCGGGACGGGGGCTGACTGGATGACGTACACGCTCGCCGCCGTGGTCGGGGTGGTCGCCGCCCTCGCCATCGATCTCCTCGTGCTGCGCACCCGGTTGGTGCTCGGGCGCGTGTTCTGGCTCAGCTACGCGATCATCCTGTTCTTCCAGATGCTCGCCAACGGCGTGCTGGCGGGGCGGGGCGTCGTACGCTACGACCCCGGCGCGATCCTCGGGCCCCGGGTCGCCGGGGCGCCGGTCGAGGACCTCGCCTTCGGCTTCGCGCTCGTGGTCACCACGGTGGCGGTGTGGTCGTGGCTGGGCCGCTGGCCGGGGCTGGGGTCCCCATCACAGCGTGCGGTGGGTGGCGGCCAGGGCGAGGTCGGTCAGCCGCTCGGTCGCGCCGCCGGCCAACGGGACGCCGTTGAGGGCGCGCAGGGACGACTCGGTGAGGTCGGCGATGCGGGCCTCGGTCCGGGCCAGCGCGCCCGTGCGGATGATGATGTCGCGTAGCGTCGCGACCCCGGCCGAGTCCAGGTTGCGGTCGCCGAGGCCGGCGCGCAGGATCGGCACCACGGTAATCTTCTTGCCGGCGATTTTTTCAACCAACTCGGCAAGGATGTCTGCGTCGCCCTTGATTCCCAATCCAGTCATGATAACCAGCTCGCCGCCGTACAACCAGTCCACAACCTGCCGAGGATCCTCAAAACATTCCGCGACATAAACCCACCGCACCGGCCGGTCAAGTCCCTCCCTGCCGGCAACCATTTTCAAATCCTTTAAGGAAGGCAGCCTGAGAATCTCTTCACATATCATAGCCATACAAATTCTCTTATCTTAAAAGTATGAATTTCGGTCTTATTTCTATGATATGACCCGCCGGTGAATTAGTCAACAAACATCTTTATATACTTCAATTCATAATTTGACCCATCCCCCACCCCCCTTCCCGCGGAAGGGGGCTTTTTACGGGGGTTTTGAGGCAAACGAGGTTTGCCTCAAAACCCCTCTAGACCCCGAGATGTTTTAAATTACGAATTAAAGTTTTATTTCTACTTAATCTACATAGATAGTCTCGGTGCTGTAATCGGTCATCACAGCCCTTCCGTCGTTCTCTACAAAATTGACAATGCTGGCCATCATGCTGTCCGCGTGCCCTGCCTCATTGGAAACGCAAGCAACGCCAATGACTGCCCTCTGCCATTTATCATTCAGGTCCACTTCGGCTACAGAGGCGTTAAACCTAGATTTCAGCCTCTCGACAATGCTCTTTACAATATGCCTCTTCTCTTTAAGTGAAAATACTTCATCAATGGATAAAACAATCCTGCAAATTCCTACTACCATCATCATCACCGTTATTGAAAAATTAGAACTAAAAAATCTTAAACTATACGAAATGATATTATAACAAATCTTAAAAAATGTGCAAAGTCATTAAAAATTGTTTTCATGTAAAATTTTAGTAGAATAACCTCTAATAACATTAAAAATATTTTCCGATAATTGATTTGTAATTACTTACTATTTTTTTGAGGAGGGCTGGTTTATGTCCAATAATATCCTAAATTCATTGTACGATGTGTTGCCTTTATTAAGGGATTTATTACAAGAAGATATTGGCGCATGTCTAACTGACCGAACCAAGTGTATAGCTTTATTCGGCCAAGACTCAAAAATGAATTTTAAAGTTGGAGATGAAATACCCAAAGATAATCCCCTATTTATAGCAATGGATACAAAAAAAGTAAATTCTGCCATTATTCCTAAAGAAGTTTATGGAGTTGCATTCAAAGCAATTGCCTATCCGATTATTGACACAAACGGTGAAGTGATTGGTGCTGTCGGTATAGGGAAATATTTAAATAATAATACCAAGGTAGAGGAATCAGCTGAACGTCTATATAGTTCCCTACAACAAACCAATACAAGCATAGGAGAAATTGCTTCAGGTTCTCAAAATCTAGCACTTTCAATCAACAAAATTGTAGCGTCAGCTAAATCTACAGAACAAGGAGTAAAAGAAACCGGTTCAATACTTGCTTCAATACAAAATATTTCTTCACAATCGAATTTGCTGGCTTTAAATGCAGCTATTGAGGCCGCCAGAGCAGGAGAAGCCGGAAGAGGTTTTTCAGTCGTTGCAGATGAAATGAGAAAACTATCTCAAATGAGTAGTGAATCAGCGAAAAAAGTATCGCAAACTTTATTGGAAATAAAAAATTCCATTCAGGAAATTATCAATGAAATTAACAATTCAAGCCAGATTGCGGAATCCCAAGCTGCGGCAACTGAGCAAGTAACGGCTACACTGGAGGATATAACTTCATTTTCTGAAGAATTAGTAAATTTAGCAAAATTAGTTTAGTTGTCAATCATGTGAAAACTGATGGAAAAGCATGGAGCAGATCAAAATTTAGATGAAAAACTTATTTTGTTTCAATTATGCTTAAAGCAAGATTGCTGGTAAAACTTGCGCACTTGTCAACGTTTTTCATGCAACAAAAAAATTAACACCAAAAACTCAATCGACAAAACCTTAATTCACCGTTTTTGTGCAAACTGCAACATGACATTTTAGGTTTTCACTCTCTAAAGCAGCAATCTTCAAGCCAGCATTTCTAAGCAGCTCTTCAAAACTTTCTCGCGAAAAAACATTTTTCAAACCCGTAACTACAACTACAGCCTTTAGTTTTGCAACCCTTACAATTTCTTTCAAAGTCACATGTGGATTTGGCATATTTTGAAGTAACGTGAAGGCGAAAATGTAATTAAAAAAGTTATCTGGGAAAGGTAATTTATCAGCATCAGCTAAGATTAAATGCGTGTTCAGAAATCTTTTCGCGTGTTCCTTCGCTTTGAGTGCCGTCTTTTTGGAAAGGTCCACGCCTACAATTGTTTCTGCTTTGTCAACAACATGATCAAACAAAAGTCCAGTGCCACATCCAACATCCAAAACCAAACCCAGCCTTTCCGCCTTAAGGTTCTTGAACGCAGCTTGAAACTTAACCTTTTGTTCCTCAGCATAACGCATATCGTAAATGTGCGCTGTAACATCATAACGATGCATTATTTCGCGTTTCTTGTCCCACTCGCTCATGGCAACCCTTAAGAAATCTTATGTAGGCACAAGCCTTCTAAAAGTATTGGAGAAAACCGTGCCAAATAACAAACCTCTAAACGTTCTAATTAATCCAAACGTGTTGGAAGCGGAAGCCGTAGCCAGAGAGGCAATTTTTCAACGCAGAACGCTTCTAGTTATCGGCAATTGTTGGGTGAATTATTTCGGCAGAGCCAAGTCGAAACTTGAACCAGGCGAACGCATTCTCATAATTAAGGAAGATGGTTCACTTCTTGTTCACCGTTCAGTGGGTTATGAGCCGGTTAATTGGCAGCCGCCCGGATGCATCTTCCATGTGCAAGCCAGAAACAACATTTTAGAGATTCGCGCAGTAAGACAAAAGCCGCGTGAATCGGTTAACGTGTTCTTCGACAGGGTTAACATAGTTTCAGCTATGAGCCTTGTTGATTCCGGCGAGTTTTCTCTGTACGCAAGTGAAGAGGACATGCACAAGGCGATTCTGGTAAGGCCCTCTATTTTGGAGGAAGGATTCAAGCCAATAAGCTATGAGAAGAAGGTTGAGCCTGGTTTTGTAGATGTTTATGGTGTAGATAAGCGTGGAAGGCTTGTTGTTGTGGAAGTTAAACGTAAAACTGCTGGTAAAGAAGCAGCAATCCAACTTGCAAAATACATCAAGGCAATAAGAGAAAAGGCAAACCGCGAAATACGCGGGATACTTGCAGCACCAAACATAGCAAAAGATGTTCAGCGGTTACTCGAAACCTTAGGATTAGAGTTCAAACCGCTAGACCCGAAAAAGTGTGCAGAAATTCTAAGGAAAACTGAAACAAGAAAATTAGAGGCATTCTTCACAGAGGAAACAAAACAATGATTCAAAAGATTGTTCCCTTAGCCTTTGACAGTTTCGGCGTTCGTTCAATGGCAACATTCATTGAGACAGACGACTTGAAAATTTTAATTGACCCTGGAGCAGCTTTGGGACCCATCCGTTATGGTTTGACACCGCATTTTCTGGAATGGCAGAAGCTTGATGAATCTTGGAGAAGAATAAAGCGACAAGCAAAAGAAGCTGATGTACTGATAGTGACGCATTACCATTATGACCACCATGACCCAGACGCTCCAGAACTTTACAAGAACAAGATAGTTTTCATAAAACATCCAACAGAAAACATAAACTTAAGCCAAAAAGGAAGAGCCACGTTATTTCTGAAAGCAATAAGCGAAAAACCTAAAAAGCTTGAGATTGCAGATGGAAAAAGTTTTCGAATAGGAAAAACGCAGATAACTTTTTCGAAGGCTGTTTGTCACGGAACAAACCCGCGTCTCGGATACGTTACGGAAGTTAGCATAAAAAGTGGCAGCGACAGATTTCTTTACACGTCAGACGTTGAAGGTCCTTCGCTTCCAGAACAAATAGAATTTATACTAAAGGAGAAGCCAGACATTCTGTTTGTTGATGGTCCAATGACTTACATGCTTGGCTTTCGCTATTCATACAAAAGCCTTGAAAGCTCCAACAACAACCTAGTTAAAGCCATAACGAAGTTAAGCCTTGACACGCTTGTTTTGGACCACCATTTTCTGCGTGATTTAAATTACAAGTTGAGAATTAAGCCAGTTTATGAGGTTGCAGAAAAGCATAAAGTGAAAGTTGTCACAGCAGCAGAATTTTGTGGAAGAAAAATCGAAATGTTAGAAGCTTTAAGGAAAGAACTGTACGCCAAACATGGTGAAGTGGAAGTTAAAGGCAATAAATCTCTTTGAGAAGACATAAATTGGTAGATTCAATATGTTGCTTGGGGTTTAAGCAAATGAACGTATGGAAAGATATTCCCTCTGGTGATAAGCCGCCAAAACTGCTAAACATGGTGGTTGAAGTTGTCGGCGGCTCAAGAGACAAATACGAATATAATATCAAATGGGAACAGTTTGTTTTAGACCGCATAATACCGTCATCTGTGGTCTTCCCGGTTGAATATGGATTTGTTCCACAAACGTGGTTTGATGATGAAGACCCACTTGACATAATGGCGTTAAGTTATGAACCACTTGAGGTCGGATGCATAGTCAAAGTAAGAGTCATAGGAGCCTTAATAATTGAAGACGAAAACGGTATAGACCCCAAGATATTGTCAGTGCTCATTAACGACGCAAGATTCGAGGGATACAAAGACCTCAACGATGTCCATCCACATAAGCTTAAGGAAATTCAAGAGTTCTTTGAAACTTACAAGCGACTAGAGCCGCACAAATGGGTAAAGTTTAAGGAATGGAAAAACGCTGAAAAAACTACAGAGATTGTGGATTACGCTATTAAACGATTTAAAGAACTTAACACAAAATAATGCGAAATCCTGCATTGCCAACCAACACCTTCATAATGGTGAGCCATAACGTTGAAGAAGCCGTGTTCATGGCAGACAGAATCATAGTGATGTCGCCGCGACCAGGAAAAGTTACCGGAGAAATTAAAATTGACATTCCAAGACCACGCACGAAACATTTGCGAGACCCAGAATATTTCCGATTTGTCGACGAAGTTGTAGAACTATTGGAAAGAGACAAAACAAAGACAGCGGATGAAAGTCCCTTATCGTTGACTGCGAAACGCGCGGACAAGCTAAAGTGAATTTTTACGCTATGTATAAGCTTTGGAGACAGCTTCTGCGAAATTTTCATGCTCCTTTTCTGAAAGCCAGCCTTCCTCTTTTAGCAATTTTAATTTATTTCGAATTTCTTCATGCACTGATTCTACTTTTAAGATGTCTGTTCTACCGCCTTTCTCGTTTATTTCTCTTTCAAGAACTGCATTTCGCTCGATTAAGGCTGGAAGTTTATAGAAGTGTGAGCTTACGGTTTTGAAACGTGGGACAAGCAACTGCTTGATTTTTGCTCTACCCAAGACTCCTTTAAGTTTCGTTAAGAAGCTTATGCTGTTTACGATGGATGGAGGAAAGACAACGTAACGTTTCCCTTTTTCAGAACTGTAGCAGACCAAATATAATGGCACATAAATTATTGTGTTTTGTTTCTGTTTTTGTTCGATTCCCAGCTTTTCAAGTTCAGCAATGTTGGTTTCTCTCATCTTAGCCATCTTGTTTATCTGTTCAATTATGGCTGAAGTTGTTTTCTCCAACTTTTCTATTTCTTGCTTATGAAGCTGAATTTTAGAATCACGCGAAGCTTCAAGCTCTAACAAATCTTTCTTGGCTTCTTTTATTTTGGCTTCCCATTCAGACCTCAGCTGTATAGTTCCAATTGACTTGTTATCTTCCACTTCTTTTATTTTTCTTACAACATCCTTTATCTTCGATTCGATGTCGGAGAGTTCTTTTTTGGTTTCGCTGATTTTTTCTTTCCATTTTCGTTCGCCAACAGCATCCTTGCTTGCTGCTCGTGATTTTGCTTCCAGTTTATAACGTTCGATTCTGTTGAGCGTTTGTTCTTTGGTTTTTTCAAATTTGACCTTCTCTTTCTGTAATGGCAGAAGCTGTTTTTCAATGTCTTTGGTGAGTTTGGCTATTTTTTCGTCATATTCCTCGTTTATGCGGTCTAATTTAGGCTTTACGATGGCTTCTTGTTTTTTGATTTCCCTGTTGAATTCGTCCCTGATTGATTTGATTTTGGCTTTGATTGATTTTGCAAAGTTGCGTGTTATGTTGTTTAATAGTTTCATGCTTTCGTAAAGAATGCCTATTTCTTCTTTAAACGTGAATTTCAGATTTTCAAGTTCATGCAATGCAGATGTGACGGATGACTCTTCCAATGTTGGCGGTAACATAACCAAATCTGACATAGCGGTTTCAACTTGAGTAGCTTCATTAAGATACAAGGCAAATTCGTTAAGGAAGTTTGGGTCGCTGATGAGACCGCTCATCACGATTTCCTTCGTACTCGTTGGAATCTGGAAATAGTTGACGTTATCAGCTAGAAAAGCCATGTAGGTTTCCAAGGTTTTTGAACTTCTTTCAATGTTTCCCATGAATGATTTGACGTCTGGAATAACGTTGTAAGTCAGAGTGTAAGCCGCCGTGCTCAATCCATCGAAAAGAAGATTAAGTTTACCCCAAGGGATAAGCCAAAAAGGATAGCAAAACTCAGATATGAAAGCGATTTTTTCTGCCGGTTGCTTCAGGATTAGACCGCCACCTTTGGCTCTTTCAAGCTCAGCGAAACAGAAAATGGCTGTTCTTTCCATTTCTTTTGAGAATTCTTCCTTTCGATTTTCAGAGAGCACTGAAAAAGGAAGAAGAAATTTGGCAACTTCAGAACGTAAATAGTCTGTCATCTCACACTCACATCATTATAGATTAGCACGTTCATTTTTTAAATTTGTCATAAAAACCAACACTTAATCATCACATCCACTCCATCATCAATCCATATTCCTTCCTTCAAAGACTAAATTGCTAAATTGTTATATAGATTAATTTTGACTGAAGTAAGCCATAGAGTGAAAAATTTGAGCCGTAAAGGACAACGCCTCACAAAGATTACAGCAATGATTGGCGGCTTCCTAATATTAGCAGGAATAATTCTTTTGGGCGTAGCCGTTTTGGCTTCTTTAGGCTATTTGAACACAGGCGTATTGCTTGAAAACAAATACTTGTCTATGTTCGCCGTCGCCATGGTAGCTATAGGCTTACTGGACACAGTTGCAGCAGTAGTTATTGCCCGTTGGTGATGAGTAAATGACAAATGTCAGAAGGACAGTTTCACGGTTTATCGGAGGAACCCAATGCGTCTTAGGCGTGGTAGCTTCGGTTTTTGCCTTCATAATCTACGCAAGTCCATCAACGCGGGAAGCAATAGCCATAACGTCAGAAGGAGAAGTTTACCTCTACATGTTTCTATCGTTAATCTTCGGCGTATTTTCAATCTTAAGCGGATTGCTTCTTATCCGAGGAGAAAAATGAGAGAGGATTAGGATGGGAGAGCATCGCCTCAAAAGGGAACTTGGGCTGCTTCAGGCAACGATGATGGGAATAGGAGGTGCCATATGCGCTGGTGTTTTCGTAACGTTAGGCTACGCTGCAACTCTCGCCGGCACCGCGCTAATAATAGCTATGATTCTATGCGGAATCATAAACCTATTTACAATGCTAAGCTATGCGGAACTTGGTGCTGCCATTCCAAGCGCTGGCGGCGAATACACTTTCGCTAAAGTGTCTTTTGGCGGTTTCTTATCATTTGCAACTGGATGGTTTGAATGGATTAGCAACATGTTCTACGCTTCATTCTCCTCCGTGGGATTCGCATATCTAGTTTCTTATGCAGTTCAAGTAGCCAATCTGCCCATAACCGTTAACATTCCAATCGTTGCCGTAATAACAGTGGCAATATTCACCTTAATCAATATTAAAGGCGTAAAAGAAACTGGCAGAACCGAAACTGCCCTAGTAATTGTTTTACTAGCCCTCCTAGGCATATTCATTTTTTGGGGACTGTTTAGTAACCAAGGAGCAGGCAGCCTAGAACTTTCGGCTCCTGGAGGCTTCTTCGGAATATTCAAGGCGACAGCCTTTATATTTGTGGTTTATTTGGGAGGTGAAGCCATAGCAGTTGCACAAGCAGAAATAAAGGACCCCGGAAAAACGATTCCACGCGCAATATTATTGTCGTGTCTGGCTCTGATTATCATTTACACTACTATTGCATTTGTTGTTTTTAGGATAGTTCCGCCAGGTGACCTTGTCGGTAAGGAGTCGCCTTTGGCTTATGTGGCAGAACGCTTCATGGGACCTGTGGGTGTTGGCATAATTACAATAGCCGGAAGCATCGCTGCCTTGTCGTCGGTTAACACTTCGATTATGGCTCAGTCAAGAGTTGCTTATGCATTAGCTAGAGACGGTTATTTTCCGAAGAGTTTCTTTAAAATTCACAAACGTTTTTTCACACCGCACATAGCGATTCTTGTTGGCTCAATTTTTGTTGCGGCAGTTGCAGCAACTGGTGTTGTCAATTTTGTTGCATACGCGACTGACTTTGGCTTCATAATAGGTTTCGTTTTTGTTAATCTTTCGTTGATTAAGTTGAGAAGAGAAAAGCCAAATTTGCATAGACCATTCAAGGTTCCGCTTTTCCCGTTAACACCCATTTTGGGAATAATCACATCACTATTGCTGATTGCCTTCCTTGAACCAAGCACATTATTTATTGGCGCAGAGCTCTTCATTTTTGGATTAATTGCCTACTACATAAGAATGGTGGGATACCATCGCATTTGCCTTGCTGCTGGCGGAATGAACTTTGGCATAAGCGTTTTTTCAGCATTACTTGCTCTCTTATTAGTTTCAGGTTCTCTGCCACTATCACTTTCTCAAAGCATGGTTTCATTAGTTTTCTGGGCTGCCGTTCTGGTGAGTGCAGTTTTTTTGATTGCTGGTTTGCTTAATATCACTAAAAAAGAGAGTGAATGAAAATGTCTGAAGAAGAAGAGAAACATCTTCTGAAGAATACCGTGGAGGAAGAACGGTTAAAAGTTTGCAACATTGTTCGAAGACTCGGTTCAAAATTAAGTGGGTTAATGATTACATGTGGCTTTCTAGTTTTTGCTTTTGGCGTTTACCTCTTGATAACTCCGCAAGACCCTGTTCTTTCAGCCAGACTAAACGTTGTTTTTACTGGTGCGTTAGGCTTTCTCGGCGGCTTAAACATTCTATGCGGTTTGCTACTTCTTCTTGGCGAAGACTAAACCCACAGAGAAACCCTTAAACTCTCCTTTGCTCTCTACAATCCCAGAAAAACCCTTTATTGGAGTTTTAGAACCCAAATTATAACTTAAAAGAAAGAAATTTGAAAAAATAGGGGATATTTAGCCCATTGTGATTATTATTTACTTTGTTTTCGCTGCTTTCCCCTTTTTCTTCTTCGTTTTGCTTCCAGCCACGATTGCGACCTCGAATCTACAATTCCGCTCATTTTATATAAAAGATTTTCTATTGTTTTGCAATGTGAACCTATCTTTCCAAAATATGCCCAAACATAACTGTTAGCTGCTTTTTAGTTGATTTTGAAAGCAAGAACATCATTGAAAGCTAAATAACTGCAAAGAGGACAAAAAACTGCCAAAAAAGTGGGATTTATGCTGCATGTTATTTTCCGAAGAAGTCTGTTATTCTTTTCTGAAAAAGCGCGTTTTTTAATAGTTCGCTTCGCATTATCCATTGTTGCATGGGAATTTGGAATTTGTTCGCGATAAAATTTAAGGCGTCGTTTAGAGTGTTGAACGTGAAAGGTTTTTGGCGCATGGCGTTTCTCACGTTTTCTCTCACTTGCCAGACGCCTACAGGCATTATGTAGCCTGGATGTGCTTCTCTTAAGACAATAACTGTTGCTTGTCTTCTTTCTTTTACAAGCAGTTCACAGACCGCAAGCCTTGCAGCGTAATAGCATCCTCCTATTTCCGCGTAGGTTGTTCTTCCTTCGAAGCCTTCCCAGTCTCCAAACATGACAACGCTTCTGCCATTCGGGTTCCAAACTGTGCCGGGGTACCATGCTTCTATTGCTTCGTAACTCCACGCATTCGGAATCATTAGAACCTCGAAAATGTTATCTAGATAATGAGACTCGTAAACGCGATATTCGCTTATCTCAGGAAAAGTTTTCACTTTTTCCATCAAGTCTTTTGAAAGTATGCTGTCAACCGCGGTTATGCTCCAGCGGGTAGGCACAAGCCGCCTGTTCTGCTTCAAACCGAAAGCGCCGACGCTAAAGGCTCTTTGAATTTTTGTGACCAAAACACCTTTGTCATAAAGCTCCAAAACCGCGTTTGTAGCCTTTAAGTCGGTGTCGCTATACGCCTTTTCTATTTGATGGTCCCATCGGGCGTTGCCAACAAGCAAGTCGCGGATTGGTGCTGATGGCCCAAACGGCTGTACCTCGTCGTCTAGGAATAGAAAACCTCTGGGCTTCTTAGCCAATCTTAACTCTACATCAACGGGTTTTACTGCTAAAGCTAGTTCACGGGTTTTGTCAATTATTTTTCCTGCTTCCTCCAACTTTCGTACATGCACGCGGTGCTTTCCGCGAATTAACATTGAACGAAAACCGACAATCTCATCGATGGTTTTTCCAAGCCAAAATTCTGGCAAGTCGTAAATGCTTGTGTCTTCTTGAACTGGCGGCACCAATGGTCCAGCATAAACGTATGGATAGCCTATTCTCCCAACAAAAACGCTTGGAGGCGAAGCCCCCGCGATGTCTTCGCTTTGCATTAATGGGATGCTTTTCAGAAAATAGTTAGCCTTAACGATTATTGGGCAGCGGGTCTTGCCGCATAGGAACCTAGAGCCCTTACAAGCAACACACAAACCGCTTTGTGATATCTTTGTGACTAAAAGCTCTTCATCATATTTCACATCAGTGCCGAGATTAGAATCTTTCAAAATATCTAGTAACCACACGTTTGGTGAATGCTTGTCCGCCTGCCGATAAGAAGTGTTCAACTTTATATCATTAAAATTTTGGTTAACACTTGCTCTTATGCTTTCCTTACATGAAACTGTCAAAAAGAATGGCGCCCTGGCCGGGATTTGAACCCGGGTCCAGCGGGCGACAGCCGCTTATACTAGACCGGACTATACTACCAGGGCTTT
>JAIMAA010000046.1 GCA_023512225.1 Candidatus Bathyarchaeota archaeon | reverse complement strand
TTTTGGATCTAACTGCACTATCCGCGAATGAGATTGTGCTTCTTCAATCTCATTCGCGGATAGTGCAGTTAGATCCAAAATTACTGAATCTTTAGAAGCATTGGTTCGCAAGATTTCCCGTTCAATGGCAACGATGAGGTTATCTCTGAAGATCTGATTTTTCAGTAACCCGTATCTATTTAGAAATCGTTCTCCTTTGTTGTTTAGAAGGGGACCGCCAGGAACAAGGTTTTTGGTGGCCTCAATTAGCAAATCCAAAATCGGTGCTCTCGGCACTCCCGCATCAGTGAACATTGGTTGAAACTGAATGAACTCTAAATCCTGCATCTTTGCTCCGGCCTTAAAAGCTAAGACAAGTCCGTCCCCTGTTATTGTTTGAGGGTTATCATTTCGCATGTATAAGCCAGCGTAACCGCCAGTTGCGAGTACCACAGCTTTTGAAGATATGCAAATAATTTCTCCGCTATCTCTTTTAAAGGCAAGAACCCCTATACACTTTTTGTCCTCAACTATCAATTCAAAAACAATAGCATTTTCCAATGTTTTAATTCCCAAACTTGAGACGCGGTTGCTTAGCGCTTTCGATAAATCGAATCCAGCAGGTGACCTTCCAGAAATAATGCTTGCCTTATTTTTCTCGAATGATAGATTAACTCCGAATTTCTTCAGTTCCTTTACAGCATTCCATCCTTCGAGAACCATGGTCTTTACAAGTTTTGGATTGTTAAGGAATCTACCAGCTTTTAGGGTTTCCTGAAAATGTTTTGTCACATCCCTTTTTTCGCGTGATACTCGAAAAATTCCGCCAGCACATGCAGTGCATGTTGCAAGACCCATTTTGCTTTTTGAAACAAGAAAGATGTCGACTCCGCTTCTTTTAGCTTCCATAGCGGCTCTTAATCCAGCCCCGCCAGAACCGATTATAAGAACATCAGTCGAAAGACATTTCAACTTTTATCACCCGTTTTGACCATATTCATGGGCAATCATATTTTGCACTCAGCGACATTTCATGTATTCTTCGAGTTTCTTAAGAACATTGAGCTGGCATTTGACTGCATCGCCTTTATAACAAGGGGTATTGCATAGTCTTCTGCCATCTTTTTGGAGTATGTACTTGCGCAAGTAATGTTCGGAACGCTACTTCGCTATGATTTTTAGGCTCTTCCGTTTCTCTTCTGAGGCTTGTCTGAATAGTTGTATATATGGAATAAGGGATGTGATAAGTTTGCTTTCGGCTTTTCTCAGATGTTCTTGAAAGGTTGTTCTGGGGATTCGCTTCTTACTTGCTATTGCCTTAACATCAGCTGCTCTCGGTAGTCTATAATAGCCGTATCTATAAGCAGTCACCAATGAATCTGCTTGCTTATCAGTGAGATTACTGAAAAGAGCATCAGCCGTTAGAGTAAGAGAACTTGCAAGAAAACCATCAAAAGGCACCTTACGCAAGATCTTATAGGTGAACCTCTTATCTTCTAACCTTTGGAAAAATCGATCCATATCCCTATGCTGAAAGACCACGATGCGATAATATTCCCAGCCTTTCTCATATGCTATAGGTGAAACATGAAGAATGTTGAAGTCGTCGATGTTTTTACCTACAGAGTTTTCCAATCTACAGGTGCATTGTTTTATTATCATGTGAGCCTTGTGTCCATCGAATGACTCATCAATGATTCTGCCAATTTTGGATAGCTCATGCAACACCATGGAATATTCGTTTGGATTTTCACTAATTATCTCAATAGCTTCGTGTGTTCGATTGCACCAAACAAACATCTTTAGCATTGGGAATTTCTTTGAAATATTGCAGAACGGACAGTCATGTGTTACTTTAAACACAACTTCATAGAGCGCCATAAAATGAATAGCACACTTGAATCATATCAACTTTGTCCCGTCATTTGACTACTAAATTATATTGATGGCATAGATTTAAGATTTTAAATGTGAGTATCAAAGTGTTGGTTGTAATTTGCATTGAAATGCCGCATGAAATCCGTTGCCGTCATTTGACACCATAATCCCTATGTGCTTCTCTACTTTAAGAGGAGTAAAGGAGTAAGACACTTGTCAAACAACCAGAAGCTTATTGGCTATTGTGGAATGCGTTGCGAGGCTTGTGCAATATATACTGGAGAAATAAAAGCTGCAGTATCTCGTTTAAAGGAACTTGTGGTTCTCTATGAGCTTGGCAGAGTAAGTGTGCTCTTAGGAGGGAGAATTGAAGATTTTCCGCAATTTTTGAAAACTCTAGAAAGGCTGGAAGATCTTTTTGGAAAATGCGAGGGATGTAGAGCCGGTGGAGGATGGATTGATTGTCCGATGAGGAAATGTTGCATGAAAAAGGAACTGAAGTATTGTCATGAATGCGAAGCGATGCCTTGTCAGGAACTGCTTCAATTCCAAAAGAAACATTTCTTAAGTCCTGTCCCACATTACGTAAAGCATGGCTAGGAAAATGCGAGATCAAAATGCGCGTGATTGTTCTAAGCTTGGAAAAAGAGATGCCATTGGAATAGTTTCTCCGTCTAGCTTCATTTCAGAGAAAACAGGAAGGATAATTATTTAAGACCATCAATTTCCTTAATGACTTAGACTTTAAGATAGTTTTAGGAAAATATATAATAATTGAAAGGATGTTGTTTGTATGCGTCTCAGTTATGAAAATGTTAATTGGCTAATCCAAAACTCGAGTCCCCAAATTAGATATCGCGTTTACATCGAACTTCTCGGAGACACAACCGAAAGAGAGAAAGAATTATTGAAAAAGAATCTACTCTCCGATAATTTAGTGCAATTATGGTTGCGTAACCTGCGTCCAAACTTTGACAAGAATACGTTGCACAGTGGCAAATCTGAAGCTTTCGAGAATGCAATGGGTAAATTATATGAATTCGGGTTGCGAAAAGGCGAAAAAATCTTAGACAAAAGAACAGAACCGTTCCGTCTTTGGTTAGCAAAGCAGATTCACCTGCCAAATGAAGGATATTTTCCGGTTCTTTACCGAACGATAGTTGCATCTTTTTTGTCTATGGCTGGATACTCTAATGACGATGCCGTTGAAACAACGATCCTTAAGAGACTGGAGACAATATACACCTTTGCGAAAGAAGGAAACTTGAATGATGTTTACATACCCCAAGACTCCTTCTCGAGTTTTCCCAAAAATCTAAGGGGATATCCGCTGATAAACCCCGATTTATACCCTGAGGGCGATATAAAGCTTCCATGGATATACGACATTTACGCTTCTATGCATTCTTCTTTCATAATGGAGCATGCTGAACTTAGAAATAAAGTGGAAACAATTATAGCTTTCATACTCAAACCAGAGTATCAAAAACTTCACCAACATTACGGAGTCATCTACAAAAAACCAAACAAATATTACGTTGTGGGATGGAACGTTCACCTTCCGGGATATTTTCAATCAAGTATCGCGCCGGAAAATTTTGGATATTTTATGTTAATGCTGAACTTGATGAGTCGCTCAAAAACAGCTAGAAAACATCAATGGTTTACACGTTCATTTTCTTTTCTTGAAAAATTTAGAACCGAAGATGGCTTAATCCTGTTCCCACGGAATTTTCTACCAGAAAAGAAATTTGGTTATTGGATTGCAGGAAAAAGAATGGGCTTGGAAGTTAATCGCAGAATTGAGAAAACAATAAAGTGTGAATCAATGTTTAGATATCTTGAAATTGCAGCGAGAATAGCAGATTGAAAATGCCAAACTTCACACGCGCAGATAATAATGTGGTTGCCAAAAGCGAGTTTTCAGAATAAACCTAATTCTTTTAAAAGTGGATACACTCTTTTTGCAGCTTGATATTTTTGGATTCTTCTGGTGAGATATGCGATGTTCAGTTTTTCATGTCTTAACATGCCTTTAATGTCATCAATGTCATGCTTGCCTTCCGCTTCTCCCCTCTGCAGAATTGCCTTGAATATTATGTTATCCTCAACAGGTATCAGCGGAACTTTTACATCAACAAGCTTTTTCCACCGCATCTTGCTTATCATTTCATCGTCCATAAAAAATCGGTATACTCCCAAGCTGGTTTTCAATGTTAAGTCAGCAACAATATCTACGCCTTCAAGGTTTCTCAAGGCGGCTTTGGCTTTTTCTAGATCTTCACTTTTTACGAGAATGTCAACATCAGTGACCATTCTGTTGCTTCCATAGAAAAAGGCAGCAGCTCCGGCAAATAAAACCCAAATAACATTTGCCTTAGCAAGCCTGTTTCCAGTAATGAAAAGTTTGTCACGAATATTTTGGTCCACTTCCTCCTTACTTTCTATAGGTTTCTTTTTCCGTGCATGCATTTTTTCAACTTCGTCGATCATTCTCTTCTTCAACTTATCATAACCAAGCTTCGAGTAAAATTTTTTCATCCTAACGCATTTTTCAAACTGACCGCATTCGCCACAGAACAATAATCTTTTCTCTTCGCAGCATGTCCTAATCTCGCAATCTTTACCTCTTGGGTAATCCTTAGGCAACCAGCAACAGCGATAATTGGTTTCAAAATTCACCAATCCGCTTTCATCACCCTTTAGAAAACGTTTGTATGTTTCGCAGCTGCTACAATCAGCTCCGCAAAAACGAACAAGCCGTTCTGGATGGGGGACTACGTCTCGCACATGCGTAACTCCTTCTCACTTCTTAGTAGATGTACAAAACAAAATGCAGTGAGGCCATTTATTTTTCAATTCGCTCATCCACTTCTCTATTAGCACCGGACGACTTTCACCTTTAATCTCCAGCAAACCTTCTTTTATTTTCGGATGAGTTTTCTCTAGTTGCTCGAAATTTTTACATTCTACAAGTTGCTCGCATGAGCTGCAGTCAGTCATACCCTTATCTAATGCGCAAATTCTGACTTTACATATCGGAAGCCCACCACCTTTTCGGCAGCCTGGGCATAAAGGCATTTTTTGTGTGCTAGCAAGTCCCTTCAAAAATTCTTTGAAATCGAATTCTTTAGGGATATATTTCTCAAGGTTTTGATTTTTTACAATTTCTTCAAATCTTCTCGCTAACTCTTGTATAGATCCGTTACCTCCCCCGCAACTTCCACACCATATTCCGCAGTAGCCAACTTGATCCTTCACATTTTCGAATGCTTTAATGTTTAACATAACCAACGACCTCGATGGTTGTTTAATTATGATTTGTATTTGTAACAATTAAATGATACCCCAGCATTTGACGGTATAATCCTTATTTAATCTTAGTACAACAAACAAATGAGAGGCTAAAAATGATTGACGAAATGCTTGGGGCAGCTTGTGGATTGTATTGTGGTTGGTGTCCTCTTTACATAAATACTGAGTGTAAAGGATGCGGTGTAGGAGATAAAGCAGACTGCAAAATATACAAGTGTTGCAGAGTTAATAAGAATTTACAATTTTGTAGCTTATGTGCAGATTTCCCTTGCGAAACATATGGCAAGTATAAATGCCTACATCCCGACTGGGTAGAAGAACTGAAAAAACATCCGGTAAAAACAAAAGATTAAGCTACTCTTTACCATTTATTAAAATGCGATCATTCTTGTCATTGAAATGAAATAAAAAGCTAAAGTGCTAAATTCTGTTTTCAAACCGAGCCATTTTGATTCTCCGAGACTCTTGCAAATGATGCGCCTAGTTCAAAGGCTTTATGGAGCAATTCTACACGGTTTTTGGCTCCTTCTCCGCGGTCGGCATCCGTAACTGCGAAGACTTCTGTCAGTTCTATGTTTGCGTCTTTGAACCAAAGGCTTATCATTCCCAAAGCAAGATCCATATTTCTTGAAAAGTCAGAGACCCATATGAAAATGCCTTTCTTCTTTTTTGCGATTCTATGTCTAAACTCAACTTTGCCATCTGGAAGCTTGACCATTTCCACTAAGCAGTTAGAACGATCTATAACCAATTTGAGTTGGGCGCTGATGGAATAATAGTAGGCAGGGGTCCCAATGACCATAACATCCGCAGTTTCAAGTGCCTTGTATATCTTCTCCATTCCATCATTGTAAAAGCAAAATGCTGGAGCTGGAGATTTGCTGCATGCCTGGCAAGGCTTTATCTCCAGATCATTAAGGTATATCTTCTCCACAGTTGCACCCATGGACTGCGCGCCTTCAAGAACTTTTGTGACAAAAGTATCAGTGTTCATGCCCTTCCTCGGACTAGCTACAACGCCCACCATTTTTAAACTCATCATCATCACACTTTGCTATTTTCCGCATGCATTTATTAAGCATCTATTTAAATATGAATTTCGGATGTTCGCTTCAACAAATCTCGCAATATGAACCCCTCAGCTTTAGTAATTTTGTCCTCGATAATTTCAAACGTAATTTGGGACGTAAAAAGAATTACACTGCTCGCCCCATATAGCCTTAATATGTTTGAATTCTGCTATTTTCGAAGTCAGAATATTCATATATGTAATGAGTTTACAAAATTCTGTCGGAGATGTTGTCTGTGCGTTTAAGAAACAAAGTAGTTATCGTAACTGGAGCTGGTTCAGGCATAGGACGTGCTACAGCGAATCTCTTCGCTAAAGAAGGAGCAAAAGTTTTAGTTTCTGATATCGAATCAAGTTCGGGAAAAGAAACAGTCGAAGAAATTTCAAAAAGCGGAGGAACAGCAGTTCATGTAGTTGCTGACGTTTCTAAAGCTGATGAAGTCAAAACGATGGTCAAAAAATGCATAAAACATTTTAGAAAACTCGATGTGCTGTTCAATAACGCTGGAATTGAAGGCCCAGGAGGCTTACTTTGGAAACTGAAAGAGGATGACTGGAACCGCGTCATGGACGTAAATTTGAAAAGCGTCTTTCTGGGATGCAAATACGCAATTCCCTACATGAAGAAAACCAAAGGCTCAATTATAAACACATCCTCAGAATTGGGACTAGTAGGCTCTACAAGCCGACCAGCATATTCCGCCTCAAAAGGAGGAATAATCGCCTTAACAAGATCATTGGCATTACAATGTGCTCCTTATGGAATTCGAGTTAACTGCATTTGCCCCGGAGCAACAGAAACACCTTTACTGGTTCGATTTTTAAGCGGAAAACAAAAGGAAACAAGTCTGCGAAAAGTGATGCAAACAATACCGCTACGCCGTTTGGGAAAACCCATAGATGTAGCATACGCGGCACTCTACTTAGCTTCAGAAGAATCCTCCTACGTGACAGGATCCATTTTGGTGGTTGATGGTGGCTCGACAGCACAATAAGAACTATTTAGTTATCCTAACGAAGCGGCTTATATTGCGGGATTTTAACGAAGAGGACTGGAAATCAGTACACGAATATGCCTCAGATCCAGAAGTAGTTCGCTATGTAGAGTTTGGACCCAACACAGAGGAAGAAAGCAAGAACTTCATTCACAGAGCACTTGTCCATCAAAAGGAAAAACCTCGCAAGGACTTCACGCTCGCAATAGTTCTAAAAGCAACGAATACACTTATTGGCGGTTGCGGAATCTATTTGATAAGTCCAGACAATCAAGAAGGAAGTATAGGCTACGTTCTTAATCGCAATTTCTGGGGACAAGGCTATGCAACTGAAACAGCGCAAGCACTGCTTGAGTTTGGATTTAATCAACTAAAATTGCATCGTATATCCGCCACATGCGACCCCAAGAACACCTCATCAGCGCGTGTTTTGGAGAAAATAGGCATGCGTCGTGAAGCTTACTTTCATGAACACAAATGGATAAAGGGAAAATGGCGCGACTCGTTACTATACGCCATTCTAGAACATGAATGGGCGAACTTGAAACATAGCAAGATAAAATAGTAATTATATTTGGTTCGATTTTAATTCAACCCACGGTTATTGAATCAACATTGTAACCATAGTGTGGGTTCAATTTTCAAATTTTCTTACCGAGATAATAGATAATGCCATGATAGTGAGGTGTATCATGAAAGTCAAGTTCCAAGCCCTTCAGAAGAAGTATTGTTTGCATATCTTTGAATAGTTTCTTGATTTCGTTGTAAGTAAAATAGTGAACATAAGTGCCCATACGTGAAACATAGAAAGTATTTTTCTCCGTACAAGCTTGTTGAGCCCTTAATTTTCTATAGAATGGGTCATCCGTTGAAACAACAGAAATAAAGATAAATCCACCTTTTTGTACACCCCTCTTCATTTTTGTTGCAAGCTCTTCCATTTCACTCTTCTTAAGGAAGTTAAGAGATGCGCCGGCAGCTACAATGAGCGAGTATTTCTCCTCACTTATTTCGAAGTTTCTTAAATCACCAACCTGCGCATCTATGACTACATTTCTTTCCTTCGCGAGTTGGAGACATCTGTCAACGGCAGTTTTAGATACATCGACACCTTTGACATCAAACCCTTTTTCAGCCAAAAATATGGCATTTCTGCCTTCACCCATTCCTAAATCCAAGGCAAAGCCTCTGGGAAAAAGCTCCAAAAAGTGCACCAGTACGGAGTCAGGTTTAAGCCCCCATTTACAAGCAGTTTCTGCATATAATTTTTCAAAGTACTCCATCAAAGTCTTGCACCGTACACAATTATCTTGTGCCTATAATAAAAAGTTCTCGAAGGCCAAGTGTGGAGAATTTAAACTGAAAATCTCAACTCAATCCCTGCACATTATCGGTCAAATTCTGAATTCTCAGTTTTACATATTTGGCTTTACGGGACTCGTTACTTTTTACTCTTATCAAAATAGAATACAGAATTATGGTGCGCACGTGTTAGCCGTCATTATTTGGGCATGGCTTTTCAGTCTTATAATGCTTCCCCCAGAACGTTCACCAACCATATTCATTGCCCTCCTTTATGGAATTATCCTACGGATACTCCTGCAACCTAAAAGAAAAGAAAAATAATGCACAAAACATTGCAAAGGATACTCTACACCTTAAGGGGGACCCTATTTTCTGATTTATGTTATTCTCTTAGTCGCTGTTAACCGAATAAATGTTCTTTTTACACTAGTGAGGTGTTAACCATGGTTCTGCTTGTTCACGATATGTCTGTCGCCAACCCTCTCTGCTTTTGCTAATGTAGACACGCTGCTGTTCAGGAACTTTGTGTCCCATCCAAAACTCTATGTATAGCGGGTCAACTTTGTGGTCGCTTAGCAGCGTGCGAAAGGCAGCTCTTAAAGAGTGGGGGCTGTATGGATTTCTGCCATGAAATTTGCCTGCAAATTTTCGAGCAATTCTACAGAAATAGGCGTCCACAGCCCTTGCTGTAACATTGTAGACGTAGTTTTTTTCTTCCATCCTTTCATTGATTAAATGTTCTTTAAGGAGCTTGACAGCCCAGTCACCTAAGAAGGTCATAAAGGGTACGTTTGTCTTTTTCCTAGACAAGTCCAAGCATAGAGGCGTGATGTTTTTTTCCAACTCTACGTTAATGTCGCCGTAAGTCAAACTCAATAGGTCTGAAAGGCTTAGTCCGCTTTGAACTATTGAAGCTGCTATGCTTTTGTATATTGGATTTTCCATTAGGGTTACAAACTTGCCTATGTCCACGATGGTCCATGGATGCTTTTTGCTTATAGCTTGTGCAGGCGGAAGATCCACATACAGCAGGCTTATTGAAATGTCGAAGTATTTCGCAAGACTTTGGATAGCTCCGACGTAGGCTCTGATGCTCTTAGGCTTATAACCATGTTTTTCAAGCCAAGCTACAAAAGCGTTCAACGTAGTGCGGGCCACACGTTTTCTCTCCCATCTGGGCTTACGCTGATCTTCTTCGACAAGGTTTAGAAATTCCTTGATGGATCCCTGTTGTGCATAGAATCTCTGAAATGCCGAAAGCCCGTGACTGTAAACTCTTCTGGTTCCGGGTTTCAGAACGGAAAGAAATTCCGTCACTTCTTCGTCGGCGGACTCTTGTAAGGCTGGTTGCACAGTTTTAGCACCTAAAAGAAAAAGGCCACGAGATTTTGCGTGTATTTCTTCATGTAGAGGAAAATGCCTATGCCCATATGTCCAGAATGCCGTGGAGCATGGCTTGTGCAGCAGGCGAACCCGGAAGTTTTCAAGTGCACGACTTGCGGGGCAGTGTTTTGCTTACAAAAAGTCAAGCCAACTTCTTGAGCATTTCCATGATATTTTGTCGTTTTATGGTTTCAGCAAGAAACTCTAAGGGGTCCATTCCGGGATCTACTGTAACATTATGCGCGTCAGGTTTTCTGCAAATAAGGACATATTCATGACGTATCCTCGGCACATTCGAGTATTTCTTATAGAATAAGATTCTCCAGAAGCTTTCTTGCTTAAGCCTTAATTTATATAATTTCGCAAGTTTGAAGCCCGCATGGTCAAGCAGAAGCCATGAATATAAAGGTAGATCCACGACTTTTTTGTTTCTAACAAAAGGTTTGACAACAATTATAGCCAATCCTGCGGGCTTAAGAACACATGCCATTTCATTGTAAACCTTTAACATTTCAGATAAGTATGTCTCCTTCTTCATGTTACCAATGTTTTTTGGATTTTCGGAGTACCCCATGGGAAGATTTTTCTCTACATCTAGCTCGCTTCCATTCCATGCTCCAGCAACTCTTTTCTCTCTGGAATCGTGAAGTTGACATTCATAAGGAGGCGAAGTTATAACAGTATCCACTAGTGTCGCGTATGTGCCTGTTTGCGCTAAAGCTGGGTCCCTTGAAGCTATGCCTCCCTTTGTATGTCGAGAAGTGCCTTCCAATGAACCTTCATAGGGCGGAGAAGTTACGATAACATCGATGAATGGTAGGTTTGAAATGTTCTCGGGGCTATCACTCAAAGGTCTGTCATGTCTCAAATGAAGCTTTTCGTCTCTGCCATACTTTCCATTGTAGCCTTTCTCTGCAATACCACCACCCCTATTAGCTTCGCCAAAAGGTGGACTTGTAAGGATAACGTCAATTTCATGATAATGCTTCAGAACGGCGTTTCTTGCCTTTCCACCGAGGAAATCTTTAGGGTTGCATCCAGCTTTAACGAGCCTTTCTAGTCGCTTTTTAGGGTCTCCGCCGCCGACGTAAGTGTCGCCAAATGGAGGGCTTGTTATGATGGCATCCACGTTACCATGTGGGAGGTTTGCCAGATTTTCGTTTTTGGTGTATTCACCCATGTGCCTTGTGCCAGCGAGTTGTGAAATAATTGTGTAACCTTTCCGCTTCTTGGTCATGCTTTCTGAGTATGGAGGACTTGTTATAACCACATCTGCCTCTTGTAGAAGCTGTGAGAGGCGTCTCGCATCGCCTAGAATATTCTTTATCCAACCCTTGCGCATGTTTGTAGGATGCTTCTCAACATTTTCTCTTGCCTTTTCCATCCATTCCCAAAACTTCTCTTCCAACTCGACCTGGACTGCGTTACGACCAAACAAAGCAGCTACAACGCCCGTGCTTCCGCTTCCAGACATTGGGTCGAGAATGGTGTCGCCTAGTTTCGTAAAATTTCTGATGAGGAACTCCAGCAAGTTTGTGTTCATTTTAGCTGGATGAGCAACTGCATGCTGAAGGAAGGGTTTATAGGGCCCGAAGGCTGGGGTGGGTTCAAAAAAGAGTTCTTCTGCAGGCATCAAATCCTCAAGTTTACTTCTAAATTCTTGTTGCAGCTGTTAATCCCATGGGAAAAATATTAAGTTAGGACTGTTCTCGAAGGCTTTCTCCCCATGGAACGTATGTTCTCGGATGGCTTGTTTGATATTGTTTTGGCTCTTTGTTATAATTGGTTTTAATTTTCCCGGAGTAGTCGGGGTATCGTATTGTTAGTGGTTCTTCCAAGATGGCTTGTGGATTATCTATAAAGCGTTTGAATGTCTTAGGGGTTACTGGCGGAATTTTATAGCGTATGTTTTTTTCGCATGCCATGTAGTCATAAACCATTTCTGAATGGGGCCAGTTGAAAGTTGCTTGCTTTATTGTAGTCTCGCATGTGATTGGGTTAAACACTGCGTGTAAGTAGGCTTCGACGGAGCGTTTTGGGTTAAATGGTTTGAGAATATACGTTCCAATCTTGGGCTTCCATACTTTAGCCTTTCCACTTCTGTGCCCTTCGAGACTCCATAGGGCTTCTGTTGTGCCATATTCCGTAAAGGCTTTTAGCATGGCTTCGATGAGCATTTGTTTCAGTTCTGGCCAGTCATTGGGATAATGGTCAACTGTTATTATTGGAATTTTGGAGTTTCTGTGTCCAATGTAGGCGTAGAACGTTAAGAGTTGGCGAGGCATTTTCTCAGGAGAGAAATTTTCAATTTTTCTATTGGTGTAGTCAATGAGGAATAGGCAGAGGTACGCAGTTGTTTTGCTATTGATTATGGTAATAGCTGTTCTTCTTGTAGCTCGAGGCGAGATTCCCAAGTTTGCAGAAATAGGTTATCTGACGGGAACCCAAGGTTTGGAAGCCCAATTTCACAGTCTCTTCTTCAATAATAGTTGGTGCAGCGTAACTGAAAAACCAAGCTGGGCCAAGCAAGCGTCAAGCTGGAGCTTCGGTTACTCTTTGGCTTTTGACCCGGACATTAAAGACGACGGATGGTGCGACTTGGCTGCAACTCAGCAGCCTTTCACTTTAGATGCGGATGTCGAGCCTAAACATTACAGTTGGACTGTGGATCTGGGCGAAGTTACTCTTTCTAATGGAACCAAAGCCAAAAAATTTTACAATTTTGAAATGTGGCGGTACCGTTTAACATGGAAAATCAACATTTGGCTCAGCGGAACCGAGGCGGAAGCATGCGACACAACTTACTTCAACATAATAACTTGGGAACCAAACTATGCTGGCACAAAAGTTTGGATTAAACTTGTGCCGAAAACCTTCGTGTATTTCAAGGAGAACCCTGGCCAACTGTTTTTTGCACCTGCATATTTAGGCTTAGAAAGCTGCACTTGGGCTGGCATAGACAAGGAGGGAAGGACTATTATGAACGACCCGGACATGCAGAGAAGCCAAGACTTGATTCCGAAAGCTCGAGGTGAAACTCTAGGCATATACTACCAACGGGGAGGCACACCTATCAACTTGGAACAGACACTTCTAAGTTATCAAGGATTGAGTTTAGATACAGCCATATTCCGAAACGAGTATTGGACAAGGATTGACCTTTTGAATTTTAAACCGATAAACTGGTACGTCTATCATATTTGGCACATCTGGAAATATCCAAGTGTGTATTTGGTG
>JAIMAA010000045.1 GCA_023512225.1 Candidatus Bathyarchaeota archaeon | reverse complement strand
CGGAAATCTGGTCAAAAATCATCTGCTACAACCTCATCTGGACAATCAGAGGAAGCTACGGATTTTGAGCCAAAACCAAATACATATAAAACTTATTGACTCCGCTAAAAGGCTGGTCGAATTCATCAACCGCTAAGCATGTTGAGTTTTTGACACGTTTGTGTATAAAGTGTCAACATGTTAACAGATGTTATACGTTTGTTTAACAAAGCCTGGTTTTTGTTTAATACTTGTTAAACACCTGTTTTCGCATAAAGGCTAACTCCATAAACGTAATATACAGCAAGCAAAGGAAAAAGGGAGGACGAGAAAAGAATGGTAAGCAAGAAGCAGATTTTCGCTGCGGTGGCGCTGATAGCCATAGCCATGACAACAATAGCCTATGCCCAACTATTAACTGGAACAATCACGGTGACCACCGAAGAAGTAGTGAGTGCAAAAACATGGACTAAAGTGTTTCCAGCCAGAGGAGCATTCAAACGCACAGAGTCTGGTGTAATCACATTAGACTTCACCAAGGGAGGCTTCGCCACAGGTGATAAGGTGCTAGTGAAGGTTGAGTTGGTGATCGACGACCCCAAAATACATGAACTTAAGTCGCTAGTAGTTAAAATAAAAAATGCTACTCATACCTTAGCTGTGCTGACTCTTGGAACGCCCTATGCTGAGTTCGAGGTAACCGTGCCAGCAGGGTCAACTTCAGTAAGTTACGATGCTGAGATCGTTGCCGTCACCGGAGAGAAAGCTGTGAGCACGACGTTCAAGCTAAGTGCCTCCATCATAGGCTGGGCGTAGGTGCGGATGCTATGGCTTATAAGGGCCACCTCCCCCTTTTTGTGTTGGTTGGTGATGTTTATGCGTGTTAAGTCTCCTAAACGCCTATTCGGTATCGCATGTCTCTCCTCAGCCGTTGGGCTGATTCTTTATTGGGTTATGTTCATGAATGTTCTGCCTCGCCTCATGAGGCCTGAGGCTTCAACGATCCTGCCTCTTATGAGTGGCGTGATCGGCACGGCGTCTTGCGCGCTTCTCTACTTTGGGCTGAGTAATATGATCGAGTCGGCGAGGTCTAGGGGTAAGGCGGGGGGAACTTTGGTGTTGAGGCGGGGTGAGGGTGGAAGGGTTGTTTCGATAGGCTGGGCTGAAGCTGGGTACGTGGTTAAAGCAAATAAAGCTAATAAAGCTGAGGCTCCCATCGCCAGTGAGGCCAAGCAGGTTCAGAAGGCTCAGCGAGCGCAAAAGCGCGGTAAGTCTAAATACGTGGGAGCAGGTGTTTTAGTTGTGTTAGCCCTCGTTGGCTATGTTTCGTCCATGGCTTTGGCTGGATACACGTTTCAGGATGTTGCTAGGGGAGTGTATTCGCCCTTTATGGTTGTTTCCAGCGGGAGCATGCAGCCCGTCCTCAACTACGGCGACCTCATATTTGTTAGGAATGAGCCCCCTGAGCGAATTGTGGTGGGTGATATCATAGCCTTTAACGTTCCAAGCCCATATGACAGGGTGGCGGCTTCGCCGACTGTTCATAGGGTGGTGGATAAGTGGGTTGAGGATGGAGCCGTATACTTCAAGACTATGGGGGACAACAACCAGGGCGAGGACCCGTGGAACGTTCCGGGAGAGAACGTGATCGGCAAATGCGTTTGGAAGGTTCCATACGTGGGCTTGGCTGTTCTTTACCTCAGAAGCCCCTACGGCTTGGCTTTGATCGCCAGCGTTTTAGCCGCACCCTTCATCTATTCGCTGTTGAGAAGGGGTAAGGCTGTGAAGGAGGGATAGGGGGGATGGTTGAAGCGGGGAAAATGTGCCTCTTCGTTCCAAAAAGGCTGTGCAGCTTGGAAGTGGATGAAATCCCCCTGGATGTTTGTAGGCTATGTTTGGAAGCTTGGAAAGCCTACGTCGGCTACGTGATGGTTAGGCGTCCACATGCCGGGGCGGAGAAGCTGCCTCCTTCACCCCTTCAAGCGCCCTCCATCCACGAGGAGACCGCTCCGCCCCTTCAAGCTGAGCCCCTTCACGCAGGTTGGAACGCGTTTGAGTCTTTGCAGGAGATTGACCGCCGCTTCATGAACGGCGAGTTAACGCTTCAAGAGTATTTAACGAAGAGGAAGGAGGCTGTGAAGCGCCTTCAAGAAGCCATTCCTTGACTGCACTCACAAGACTACTTCAACTTCAACTCCCTTTTCTGTGAGGAGGAGCCTATGCCATTCCAGCCCATGTTTTGTTAAAGCCTTGGAAACCCTTATTCTCCTATCGTTCTCCCGGATTTCCGCCTTTAAAACGTAGTCGCATATGGATTTAACGTTCTCCTCAATGTGCGTTTCCTGGGCTCCCTCATCCATGATGAAGAGCGCGGTTGCGCCGCATTTCTTTGCGTTAGATCTCAACCCCAAAATCATCCTCACAGCAGCTTGGGTGTCTGTTGTGAAGTTGAAGAAGTGGGATAGGTTGTTGATGAACATCCTGCCCCCGCTCATCCCCTTTTTAGCCGTAAAAATTGTCTCCGCAATCCACGCCAGGTCTATTGGTTTGGTTAACTCTGAAGGTTCGAAAGCCCAGAAGGGGCTTAGGTCAACGAACTTTAAAAGTCCCTTCTTCACGAAGGGTTTTATGTCCCAGCCGAAGTTCAGCTTTACCTGGTCCTCGAAGTCGCTTTGGCTTTCAAGAGTGCCTATGTAAAGGCAGTGTTCACCGGCCTTTAAACCTGTATAGATAAACTGCTGGCCAATATACGACTTCAAAGTGCCAACGGGGCCTATGAGAAGTGTGGTTGAGCCCTTGGCCAATCCGCCGTTGAGTAAAACGTCAAGTCCGGCGACGCCTGTGCTGAGGAGATCCATCATTAGACATCATCAAAATAGATATTTGCTGAAACTGATAATAAGCTTTCCCATCAACGCGTAAGGCTTAACATCAAAACCTTTATATGCGGGGGGGGGGAGTTAAGTTTTACATGTGTTTAGCATGCGTTCAAAGCGTCATTCGCCGAAGAAGGTGATGTTGGGCTTCAGGGTTCCACCCCGAATTAAGGATTTCATTTTTCAAGCGGCTAAGAGCGAGGGGATGGATGCTTCTGAGTGGCTGCGGAAAGTGGTGGTTGAGGAGCTTAGGAAGCGTGGGGTTCTGCCCTTGATTTTGATGTCGTCGGACCTAACGGGGGAAGATAAAGATGAGCGAAAGGGTTCCAACGGGGATTCCTGAGCTTGACAAGCTGATTGAAGGAGGCTTTCCCCGCCACGCCATGATCCTCCTCGCAGGCGGACCTGGGGCCGGCAAAACCATTTTGTCGGCCAAGTTTCTCCATGAGGGAGCCCTCAAGTATGGTGAGCCAGGCGTTTATGTTTGCTTCGCCGAGACGAAGAGGATGTTCATACGCGACATGAAGAATTTTGGAATGGACTTTGAAGCCTTAGCCCTTGAAAACCGAGTCTCCATCCTAGACTTATCCATAGGAGCCGAGATAGAGGTTCAGTCAGCCCTAAACCAGATTATGGAAGCTGTAACATCCATACGCGCAAGGAGGCTTGTTATAGACTCCATCACAGCCATGTCCGTTGGATTGAAAAGCGAGCTTGAAAAGAGGCGCATGATCCACCTGCTCTACAGGATCATTCAAAACTCAGGCTGCACAACAATAATGATAACCGACATGCCCTACGGAACCAACAGAATCGGAGGCGGAATAGAGGAGTTCATTGCAGACGGCATCATGATGATGCAGACCAGCTATAACAGCGAGGGAGTGCTGAGGAGACACCTCAGGATCCTAAAAATGAGGGGAACAAACCACGGTCAAAAAACCTATGAATACACTATTGGAGACAACGGAGTAGAAATCAACGTGAGTTAAAGTTTTATTCCGTTGTCAAAACTTTGGAGATTTCGGTGTCTATCCTTTTTCTAAGCCCCTTCCTTTCGAGGCCAAGTATGTTTCCTTCTCTGTCTACGGCGACTTCATATATGCCCAGCAGATCCATTGAAGATGGTATGGATTCCTTTTCAACCATTTCCACGGTAACCTTCCATCCGTCCTCGGTTTTAACTATGCCCACCACGGAGTTAAGTTTCAAGTTTACGAGTTTAGGGATTTCATCCTTAACCTTACGTATTATTTCCTGCATGCTCATTGAGCCTCTTCCAGCCTTCTCAGCCTATTCTCCAAAGTTTTCATGATTTCCCTATACTCCTTCTCCGGTATCTTTTTCAGTTCGTACATGAGTTGGACTTCCATCATCCTCTTCTTTATGGATTCGGCTGTGTTGAGCATTTCCCTGTCCACTTCCTCCCTTATCTTTTCAAGTATTTGTAGCGCCAGCTTGATAGGGATGGACATGATGCTAATTAGCATGCTGTGTAACTCCTATTTTAACCGTTGTGAATGAGTATGGCGGGGACTTTACATATTTAAAGGCTAATAGTTCACCGTATCTTCTTTCCAGGTCCTCCACGGCTCCATCAAATTTTGTCTCCAATGGTTTATCAACAAGGAAGGATGCGTTTAAAACCATCTCACGGGTTAACAACTCGTTCTCCCTAACGTCTACTGAGATGGGGTTGAGGACGCTGAGGATTTCGCCTACGATTCTCTCCCTGAGCTTAGCCATCTCCTTCTCCACAATCTGTCCAATTCTCACCTTCATGGGGTAGGCTTGCCTTTCAGGCAGCTTAGCCGTCTCTTTGGCTAAAACCCTCACCGTGAGGTTCTCGCTTGCAATCTTGGCGAACAGGGTGTCTTTCCAGAAAAGTTTTAGGTTAAGCTCCACTTTGCCCCTAAGCCTAGCCGCCAGACCTTTTAGGAGTCTGTAGTTTTTTATGAGGAAGCCTTTAACCTCCTCCCTGCTTTTGGCGATATGCCCGAAGCGCAATGGGATCACGGTGTATTTTTCCATAAGTTTTTCTAATATGACTTCGTGGGCCATCATGTCTCTGATGATGTCATTTCTTCCAAGATCATCGCTTACGACAGCGGCTAAATCCTTGTATGTGACAGCGTAAACGTTGCAATCGTCAATGTTTATGTCATACTTCTCCATCTTAAGCTCCATTATGCAGTGAACTCGGAGTCCCATTAATACTCGACCTCTAGGATACTTGACTCCGAGTTCTGTTCTGCACTTGTTTTGCGGGTCGAAACATTGTTTAAGGCGCAGTCTTTCATGTGAGCCTTCCTAATCTTCTGCCTAAGCTTCGCAGCCTCCTTCATCCTTAAAAGTTTCAGCTGGGCTCTCTCCACGCTTAGGTTGCGCTTTCTCAGCAGGCTCAATTCCTGTGAGGCTATCCGCGACGCTGTAGGCTCGTCTAGGATGAGCCCGTATTTCGCTTCGAGTTTACGTTTGATGCGCTTTTCAATGATGGAAGTCCTTGAAACCGGTTCGCGTAGTTCTCTCATCAGTTAACACTGACCTCCTTGTTTAAAACCTCTTCCAGTAGCGTGTCGATGCTTACTTTGCCGATCTTTCCCTTGCCAATCTTCGGGGCAAGCACGTCGTGGCATATTTCCCTAAACTTTTTAGAGTTGAGGTCGGCGCCACACTGTTTCATGAGCTTCGCTATCATTATGCATGACCTAACGGTTGGCGTATACTCGCATAGACCAGTTTCGCGTAGCCTTCTAACTATGCCCACTATCCTTTTTGCATCCTCGTAGGGCACAGAGGCCTTCGCCATCGTTATCCTGACCTCCGTCTCCTCATCGAACCCGTTCAAGTGTATTGTGACGAGCCTGTCCAAAAGGGCGTCTTGAGCCCTGTAAACTCCAGCGTACTCTTCGGGGTTGCTGGTCAATATGGCCCTAAAATCGGGGTGAACCCTAATGTAGCCTCCCCCCGAGGACGCTGGTAGGCTGAAAATCATTTTGTCCTCAAATATTGGGAGGAGGACGTTGTTGACTTCTGGTTTAACTCTTGTGAACTCGTCGTAGATGAGGGTGTAACCGTATTTGCAGGCTGCTAAAAGCCTTTCGTCAAGCCACACCTTATACGCTGACTCCTCAACCTTTAGGACGGAGGAAATGAAACGGTCGTAGATGAGCCTCCTGGAGTATCCGAGCTCCCCGCCGATGAGGTTGGACGACTTAACCTCGTCGTTGCCCACTATGAGTGTTACGGGCTTGCCGAGCTTCCAGGCTATATGGAAGGCTAGAGTTGTTTTGCCACATCCCGCCGGACCTGCTAGGTTTATGGGGAATCCTGCTTTGAGGTAGGATAAAGCCCTGTTCACAATGTCCCTGATGAAGGGGGTTTCAACGAACCTTTCGCTCGGCTTCAATATTATGGCTGTAGCCATGCTTAACGCTCCTCCCAGTAGTAGCGGTTAACCTTCCTAACCCTCCCCTCATCCATAAGCTTCCGTAGAGCGCTTAGCTCCCTCAGCGGTAAACCTGTAATCTTCATAATCTCTTTGAGCCTTATGCTTGGATGCATTTTTACAACCTCAGCTACTCTTTCGTACTCGCTCGGACTCAACGCCTTTGGCGTTACGGTTGGGAGTGGGGTGGCGTTATAAAGGGGCTCCGGTTCTCCAGTATCTGGAGGACGTTATCAGCTTGAGAGTCTCCGCCTTCAACTTCTTAACCCTTCCTGCGGCTTTAGCCTTGGTTTCAGCAACCATCTTCTCCCTTTCACGCTGGAACCTAGATAGGAGGCTCTTGGCTTCAGCCCTAATCTTCCTAGCCTCAGCCCTATTTTCCCTCACTTTCCCTTTAATCTCTTTCAGTATTTCAGGCAGAACCTTCATGCAGACCCTCACAAACAAATAAAGGAGGAGTGTTTTATTTGTGCTTCCGCTCAATTTTACGCTGTAACACTGGCTGTTGGAGCTGCGGCCGGGGCCGCCATCGTCAGCCCAACCGCTTCGGCATACTTTATCCAAGTTTCCACGGAAGCCACTACGGCTCTGAGCTCCACCGTGAGGATTTCTATGCCGACAAGGGATACCTTAACCCATGCGTCTACGACAAGCCCTTTGTCAAGCACCCTATCCACTATCTCTACCAAGGTTGCGGATGGTACAGACTTTTCGACTGGCATATTATTCACCTGTTACATTATTTTCGTTGGCGAATATTATTTGAATTAGTACGAAAGCACTTTTCGAAATTATTTTTCGAAAGATTGTCTTTACCCCCCTCCCCCCCGAATAGAGAGAGTAACTCTCTGTAACGCTGAAGGTACGTTAAACCCTTCTCGGTTATATGGAATGAGTTATCAGCCTCCACCCTCAAAAAACCCTTTTGTAGGAGGAGGGGGAGGTAGCGCTTGATAACCACAAAATTTAAATTACTCGTGTAAACAATGTGGGTTTTACTCGCCTTCCCGCTCCTAACAACCTCAAGGATGCATGCAACAATGTCTAAGAAGCCTCTCTTACTTGATGTTCTCCGCTTAAGAGTCCCAGTTTCAACCATAAAATCCCTTTGTTAATTCTCTTTTTATATAAAATGTTTCGAATTTAAATTTCGGAATTGAATTTCTGTCTATTTTAATTAATGTTAAATCACTACATCAAGTAGAGGTGTGGTTTGTGGAGGCCGTAAAAGAGAGAGGGTCAACCCTCGCGGACGTGATAGATAGGGTTTTAGATAAGGGCCTAGTTATAAACGCTGACATAACGGTTTCGGTGGCGGGCGTTGAGCTTCTGGGAATAAAGATTAGGGCGGCGCTGGCTTCCTTTGAGACAGCTGCTAAATATGGCTTAGAGTTCCCCTCGGGAACGAACTATGAGGCGGAAGTTTTCAAGGAGGCCCAAACACCTAAGGAGAAGTGTCCCGGATGCGGTAAAAGCGTAGAGAGGGAGCAGCTCCTATTCATGGGGTGCCCTTGGTGCGGCTGGAGGAGCGCCCTCTCAGAGGGCAGGGTTACCTATCCATACGCTGGGAAGGTTAAGAAAGAGCTCTGAAAAGCTTCAGGAGATCTAATTGACCGAGCTCCTAAATAAAAAGGGAGCCACATTAGTAGACCTGTTGGAGAGGGTTTTAGACAAAGGGCTGATAATAAACGCCGACCTTGTAATATCGGTTTCAGGCATCCCCCTGGTAGGTGTCAACCTTAGGGCGGCCTTGGCGGGAATGAAAACCATGCTGAAGTACGGTTTAATGGCGGATTTGGATAGGAGGATAAGGGAGCACTATAGGGTGAGGTGTGCAGGTGCAAGGCCAGCATTAAAGCTTCTGGAAGACGAGGCTGTTATGCTACGCATGATGGGCTCCTACCTCTATGAGGAGGGAATTATGCGCATGTGGAGGGTCGGCTACCTCTACCTCACCAATAGGAGGCTTCTGCTTTTCCGTATGGAGCCCCCTGAAAAACTGCTTGAGGTGCCCCTCGAAGACATCAAGGGGATAGAGGTTGCTGAGGCGGAGAGGTTGGGGTGGAAGCGTAAGGAGATCATCCTGAGGATGCGCGATAAAACCGTCCTAATCCACGGAGAGGATGTTGACGAGCTGGAGGAAGCCCTGCTGGCCGCGGTTGGGTGTAAAGCATGAGCATAGACTTGGACAGCGAGCGCCTCAAGCATGGAGTACTCTCGCTTGTAATAGCCCTTGTGGAAATTATAAGAGATGCGCTGAAAATCGAGGCCTATAAAAGGGTTGAGGCGGGCGACCTTACGGAGGACGAGGTTGAAAGGCTTGGAAAAGCCCTCATGGATCTCGATGAAGCTATAGAATCCATCAAAAGAGAGCAGGGGATCGTTGAGTCAGTGAAGAAGGTCAGGGACGGGCTAGATAGGATAGTGGACGACGTCCTGGACAGAATGATAAACCCTGAGAGATGGTCTAAAGAGGGGGCTAAGGCTTAAATGTCCCTAATATACGCGGCTCTAACAACACTCAAGTCAGGGGGAGGCTTAATTTAGAAACGCTCAAAGCCGTGTTGAGCGCCGCCGGAGCCAGCGTCCAAGATGAGGACATTAAAGCCCTTCTGATGCTTGTTGAAGCCATCAGCAACCGATCCAACGGGTTCAACAGGAACGAGAATGCCAACATAAAAAGTTTTGAGGAGAGGCTGGAGGGACTGGAGCGCAGGGTGGGGATGCTTGAAGAAATCGTTTTAGGCAAAGCTGGGAGCTTGAAACCCGCTGAGCAATGCCCCATGCAGGAAAACTCGCCAGCTGAGAAATCAAAACCCATGCCGGAAGGCACTCAAGAGGGCAGATATGTGTACTGTATTGCTGACGGAGGCGAGGAGGCAACGTTTGGGCGCATCGGAATTGAGGGAAACGAGGTTTACACAGTCTCCTACAAGGACATATGTGCGGTTGTACATCCCTGCCCTCAACAGCCTTACAACTCAAAGGATCAGGAAACAGTTAAGAACTGGGTTATTGCCCACGAGAGCGTCGTGGAAGAGTCGTGGAAGAGGTTTGGAACAGTTGTTCCAGTAACCTTTAACGTGATAGTTAAGGGGGGCGACGATTCAGTGAGGAGATGGCTCATGACCGAATATGAAAGGTACAGAGGGCTGCTGGAGAAGTTTAGGAGTAAAGAGGAATACGGGGTGCAGATCTTCATGGAGGCTGAGTCGCTGAGAAAAATCGCCGAGGAAGACGAGGAGGTAAAAAGGCTCATGAAGGAGGTGAAGGCAAAGCCCTCCGGAGCAGCATACTTTTACAGGGAGAAGCTGAAAAAGCTTCTAGAAGATAAAAGTAAGGTAAAGATGGAGGAGATGTTCAAAGAGTTTTATGACAGGATCAGACCCTGCGCCGATGATGTGCGAGTGGAGAAGACGAAGGATGCCGAGGGTAAAATAATGATAGCAAACCTGTCCCTCCTAGTGGGGACGGATAAGTTGGACAGATTAAGGGAGACGCTCACGGAAATAAGCGGGAGGAACGGCGTCCACGTAAGGTTCACCGGCCCATGGCCACCATACTCCTTCACGTCCTAGCGTTGAACCAGCTGTTTCTGAAAAACGTTTCGTGAACTCTTTTAATCCCCAAAATCTAAACTTTAACTATGCCTCATCACGCGCAATGGGTCAACAGATTGCTGTATCTCTTAGCCAAGAACTGCGAGTGGCACGGGTTAGATGAGCTTAGGCGCAGGCTAAAAATACGCCCAACCGAAGAGGAAGTTTTCCTAAAAGCCATAAACTTTCTAGCCGAATTCAACTTCATAGATCTAGACGCAGCCGCTGGAAAGTGCAGAATCTCGGAAGACATACGCCGCCTCCTCAAGGGGGAGCGCCTGTGACAAGGTAACATAAGTATTATCATTGGAAGGTGATCATGGGGGCGCGTAACCCTGTTCCCACTCACCAGTCTATTGCAAGGAAGCCCATGAGCTTTATAGCCGTGGGTAGCTGAAGCTGACAAAAACGTTTAAGAGTTTCATAAACTAAAATCTAAAAAGAAGAAGGTGAATATTTGGATAAGGGCGAGAAGAAGGATACTGATATTTTCAGCTTTTTCAACGTTGAAATACTGGGCTTAAACCTAGGAAAGCTCCTTAAAGAGTGGGTTGAAGACCCTGAAGCTCTACTGGATCCTAAAAGACTAGAAGAGGTTAAACGTAGAATAGAAGAGAAAAGAAGGGAGTTTGAAAGGCTCAAAGAGGAATTGCAGGCTAAAACCAAAGGAGTGGTCAAGCTAGACTACGACGTGCGCATAAGAACATTGGACGGAAGCGAGCTTAAGCTTGGAAGCACTCGGACTGAACCTAAACTTATCAGGCCGAAAATAAGGGCTGAAGAACCCAGAGAACCCCTATACGATATTTTAGACAGAGGGGACTGCATCGAAGTGGTGATAGAGGTTCCTGGCGTAGATGAGAGAGAACTCCAAATTGATGTCCGCGAAGACTCTTTAACCCTAAAAACTGGGGAGGACTCCGAGAGGAAATATGCGCTGGAAGTAAAACTGCCCGTAAGGATCATTAAGGAAGAATTGAAGAGGACTTTCAGAAACGGCGTATTAATCCTAACCCTTAAAAAGCAAAAGTCTTAGCAAACCGTTCCATAAAGTTTGGCAAAAGCAATGGTTTTATCGTGTAGGAATCAAAACTTGAACAGAACCCTGAACCCCCTCCAAATCTACACCACAACAAGCTAATCCACGGCTAGCCTTCAGGTTTGATACATTTTACACGAAGTTAGGCAGAAAGCCCATATTTTTAAATATGGAATGAATGCTGTCTATATTGGGCGAGTCGCTCATGAAAGCTAAGAAAACCATTAAGGCTAAGATTCTTGAACTTCGAAAGGGCAAAGAGGAGCTTTTAAACCGTGAATACGAGAATTTTCAACGATACCTACATGGAGACAAGACTGTTCCGCTTTATTCCGCTACCCGACAGCAAGCTGATAGGCTTCTGAAACGCATCGGCAAACCCAAAGAGGGAAAAGAGTATCCGCTAATCTTGAGGCGTGATGTCTACCGTGCAAGAACAAAGCTAACTCAATATTGGCTTAAAATACCCGTATATGGGGTTAGAGGCGGAATCAATGTTCCCATTAGACCGCACACTGCAATAACCGAAGACATGGTTTGCAGAGAAGCGAAAATCATCAGGCGGAGGGGCGAATGGTTTGTCTACATAACTGTTGAGAAGGAGGTTGAAGAGCGAAACCCTAAATCAGTTTTGGCGGTTGACTTGGGCATAAGATGGATTGCCACAACCGTCAACTCAAACGTTCTTAAGCCAAAATTCTACGGAAGGGAGCTTAGAAGCATCAAAGGACACTACTTCCACCTCAGAAGATCTTTGGCTCTAAAGAAAGCCTACAAAACCATAAAGAAGATTGGAAACAGGGAAAGGCGGATAACAAACGATATCCTACACAAAGTAAGCAGAGCCATGGTAAAAGAGGCTTTAGAAAACGACTCGATGATAGTCTTGGGAAAGCTGAAGGGGATAAGAAAAAATGGTAGAGGAAGAAGACTCAACAGGAAGCTAAACAACGGATTCCCATATCACAGGCTGAGCCAATTCATAGAATTCAAAGCGAAATGGCTTGGAATTAAAGTCGCCAAAATAAGTGAAAGAAACACGTCGAAAATATGCCATGGATGTGGGCATGTAGGGCTTCGAGTCGGAAGCCTCTTCAAATGCCCAAATTATGGCTATTCATGCAACGCAGACTACAACGGAGCCATGAACATACTCAAGCGGGCTATGGGCTATAGCCCATAGCAGGGGCTGCTTTGACACAGCCCAGAACTCGGTAGGATGAAGGCTACGAAAAGCCTAACAAACCGAGAATCTCCCGACTTTAGTCGTGGAGAGTGTCAACCAAGCGTATGTTACAGTTATGGCTACCACCCTATCGCCATTCAAAGAAGAGACCATTACAGAAAATTCTACACTATCTTTTAAAAATCAAAAACAACAAAATAGTAAATGTAGACCTTAGCAAGATTATTCATGTTAGAAAAATGAAGGAATGTTTAGGTAGTCGGTTGAGTTTTGAGGTTGAAGCATGTTGGGCAGTATCTTCCAGTGGGATCCGTCTTTGCGCACTCATCACATATTATTCTATTACACTTGCTGCATAATTTGTCGCCAGTTGTTAGTTTTCCGCATAATTCGCATGGCTCCTGCACAACTTCTAAAGTAACTCTTACTTTCACTTTATTGTCTCCATCAATTCCAATTAACTTTCCAAGAGCAGCTAAACTGAAGTCTTGAGCATCTAACCATTCAATCATGTCATCGTTCACTTTGAAGATGTTATATGTTAGTGTTCCCGTTGCTGTGATTTTCTGTTTCTTATCCTTCCACATCTTTATCGGACTCCGATAATAACACGATTTTGTTACGATTTAGTTTATTTTATTTTCGGTAATACTATTCATTCATTCTTTGCCGAAAAACAAAAATGTATGTCTCTATCAATCATGCGCAAATTTTCATATTGGTAGAGAAATCAGCAATTGTTCTACAAAAATACAAATGGAGGTGATCCATATTGAATATAAAAGCTGTCGCCTTAATCTTTTTGGTCATCTTCGCTACTACCGCAACGGCATATCTGGTAGGAATTTCACATAGCCAAATAATTACCAAGAGCATCCACTACACAGAGTCCCCCGGCATTATCCAAGTAGATGATGATCTTGTTGAACCACAAAAGGAGATAGATACTCCCGGCATGCCTACATAAACCATAAAAATCAAAAACATACAAAACAACAAAATAATAAACGTAAGGAGGGCGAAAAAGAAAATGCCTAAACCTGGAATGACAGGCTTATGCCTAAAAACAGAAGTCGCAGAGCTCTTAAGGGCTAAAGCAAAAGCTACAAAAATGGGAATAAACGACTACTTAACAGCAATTTTAATGGAAACGCCCCTTAATGGTCCTTCGGAGCCGGAGAACGTGGGTTCAAATCCCACCGGGCCCGCTGAACCTTCTTTATTCTGTATGCGGATTTGTT
>JAIMAA010000044.1 GCA_023512225.1 Candidatus Bathyarchaeota archaeon | reverse complement strand
CTGTGTTTTAGCGTCGACATGGTATTCTACGCTTAGGATGCGGAAGTCTGAGTCAATGTTTTCGTTGGGTATTGTTATGTGAATTTTGTCTCCTGGTAAAAGAGGCGTGTTGCCATAGTCGATGACTGTGCTTTTTACTGTGAGGTATTCTGCTGGGTTTTTAAGTTGATTTAAGAGTGCTTTGGCTCTTAGCATGCAGGCGTTGTCGCTGTAAAGTTCCTCGTCAACTTCGACAAGTTCGCGTAAGCCATAAGTTGTTTGGCTGGCTGTGTCTTCTTGGGTGCTTTTCCATTTGCCGTATCCGAAATGGAACTGGTCTATCCACCAGTTTCCTGCGCTTGCGTAGTTTTGGTCAACTGCTATGCCTATTTCCTTAACGAATGCCCAGTTGAATAAGGTGTCAATCCAGTCCCATTGGTCTGCGTTTTTGGTTCCGGCGTTGATTATGACTTTTTCCCATGCGTTAATTTTGGTCAACTCAAAGCTTTTGGATGCGCTGTTATTCCAGTAGTCAATGGCGTTTATCCAGCACAGTTTGGAGTGTTTTTCGTCAATCATGAGGGCGAAGCTGATTTTTGGAAACTCGTTGAGGTTTATCAAATAGCCTTGATTGAATATCCAGTCAACTCTTGTGTAATACATGTAAGCTGATTCGATGACCTTAACGCTTTTAGCCCCAGCATACTTAATGGCTGTGTCTAAAGCGAGGTTTGTGCTACCCGTCATAACAGTCCATTTGCCATAAACCGCATGTATCAGCTCATCTGAACCGCCCCAGCCAGTGCCTTCGCTAACAGTTAAATCCTCGGTAAGCGTGTCGCTCCAAGGTCTGCCATCAACATCAACTGGAAAAGGCTTGTCTTGTGTTCCATAAACCGTGATTTTGTTGCGGATGCTATGGATGTCTTTGCGGTATTCGCTAACCTCAATTTTCTCGCTAAGGCTTACTGGTGAGGTTTTGCTATTTCTTGGGAAGAACTCGAATTTTGCGTCTGGAGCCACACGAAAATCAAAGCCTATCAAGCCTTGCTTGTCTGCTGAGCCTGCTATGTATTTGAAGATGTCGAAAACTGGCGTGTCTTGGTATTCGAGCCGTGTATAGGTTGTGTCAGTGTTTTCGACAAGCTCTGTGCTATCGCGAACATGGCTTAAACCAACATAATAGTCAAGCAGGTCTTTGACTATTTCCTCGCCCTTCTTGTTCTCGTAGGTTTTGGTTACCACACGGCGGAAGAGGCGTTCGCCCCAACATCGTCCAGAAACACGAAGATAGTTTTCTGTTGGAGTAGATTCATACTTTATGGCTTCTACACGGCAAGTGATTATCTGCGGAACATTGGTGCTTCTGCCTATGCTTATGTTTCCATCCATGCCAACATTGATCGGATAAGACCCGTTTGGACTGTACTTTTTATCCCAATTTTGTAGCAGAAGCTCGAAGCTGCTGACTTCGTTTGTGCAGCCTAAATGCACCTTTAAATCAATAACATCGCCTTGCGGAATCCCGTAAGGACCAATGGCAATGGTGACTTTTGGAATTTCAACGCTCATGGCTATTCTACGCCTCGCCTATACAGTTCCTCTTCTCCAGCCCGGCGGATGCTGCGACCTCTTTCTGGCATTTCAGCCACTGCCTCGTTGAAGCTTTGCACAGAAGCGGTTGCAGCATTCATTTGCGAAGCAAAATACCACATGGCTGCAGCAGCTCCGATAATAACCGCTATTCCAACACCAGTTAGGGCGAGCCAGGTGGCGTAAGAAATGTTCAAGGAGTTTTGAGCAGCCGTAGCAATCCAGCAGGCTGCAGCATAGACTTTTTGAGCTACAGCGACGCCCCAGCTTGTGCGCATAAACATGCCCAAAACTGTGACAACCATCATGGCACTGTTGAAAACCCGAGCTTGCTGGTCATTCAGCAAGCCGAACTGATGAGCTATATGCCCAATAGCTGTTTCAGTAGCGCCCAAACCAGCGATGGCTGCGCCTAAACTTTTTATGCGAACGCTGAGGGCTTCTGCATCATTTTGTATTCTGGTAAATTCGTGGCTTGCCCGGTTAACAGCCCTTATCGTTACGGCGATTTCTCTGAAGCTCATTCTAAGCCAGCCTCCGCTTTAGCTTGGTCAATAGCCTCGCAAATGATAGCCTCAAGCTGTGGGAGATGTTCTTGGATGGCTGGGTAAAGGTAAGGCTGAGCTTGCATGTAGCGTGTGCCAAGCTCAACAAATAGTGCATAGGTTGCTTCTGCTCCTATTTCGGCAACCCATTCGCTTATCTTTGCGTAGATGAAAGAGTCAGCTTCTTTGCGGTGTCTTTTTGTTAGGCATTCTAGGCATAGATAAAGTGTGGCTTCTGTATCTCTTGTTTGAAGGTCATAGATGTAAAGGCATTCGCTACAAAAATTTTCGCCGCAGTCATTGCAAAGACCTATTGCTAACCTATCATCATGATTAAAACACTTTGGTAATCCGCCGCTGATTTCTTGGGGGACAAGAAATATTCCTCCGCAATACGTGCACTTTAATTGTAGAGCATTTGACGGAATAAATTTTCTATAAGGAGCGCCGCAGAATGGGCATGTTACAGCCTTTGCTTCTTTCTCTGTCAAATGTTCTCAACTAAAATCTAAAATGAATCTTTATTGTAATTAGGTTTTTCTAAATATGAAACTTGAAGAAACTCCATTAGACTAAGTGCTCAATTAATATTTTCAATCCGATGCCGATGAGAATGAGACCCCCGGCAATTTCGATTTTCTTTCCAAAAATTTCCCCCATTTTGTTGCCAGTAGAAGCGCCGAGAAACGACAATAGAAATGTCACAATGCCAATAATTATTACTGGAATTGCTATTGAAGCTATTTTTAAAAATGCAAAGCTTACCCCAACAGCCAGAGCATCAATGCTTGTGGCAACCGCCAACATCAACAAAACATAAACATTCAATGCCATAATCTTCTTCTCTTCTGTTCCTCTCCTTACTGCCTCATAAATCATCTTGCAGCCAATAAAACCCAAAAGTCCAAATGCCATCCAATGGTCAAAGCCCGATATAAAATCTATAACACTGAGACCAATCGCCCACCCGATTACGGGCATAAATGTTTGAAAAGACCCAAAAAACGTCGCCATTTTCAAAGCATTGCTGATTCTCAAATGCTTCGTTGTCGTCATACCATTTGCAACTGAAACAGCGAAAGCATCCATCGCCAACCCAAACGCTATGAATATAATTTCAACAATTTCCATTCAGCATCAACTGCTGTAAGTATCTAAAGCTTTCTCGAAAACATCAAACGCCTCAACAAGGTTTGGATTGTCTGGGTTTACGTTACCTAAACCCAATCTTACCATGTTCGATTTTACTAGTCTATAGTTACTTTTGAAGAGAAAGAATGCACCGGGCACTGGAGCCAAACTGTACTTTGGTATTGCGTGCTCATTTATCCATCCATAAGTATCCTTTATCGGCAGCTCAATCCAGTAAGTCACGCCAGCCTTGTTAGGAAAATATCTAAAGCCCTTTTCGTTCAGCCATCTCTCTGTTTCACGTTTGATGCTTGCCCATTTTTGTTTATGCTTCTCAAGTGTGTCCACGTCTTTTTTGAGCAGTTCCGCTGCAATTGATTGCACAACACTTGCGCTGCCGCCTATAGTGTTCACTACATCACTGTATAACTCTTTAACCAAACTCTCTTTAGCTAAAGCTATGCCGAGTCTTAATCCGCCAAGACCATATGCTTTTGTGAAACTAGTCGTAACTATGCCTAGACTTTTGTTAACGGAAAAAAGCATGGGAATCACGCTTCTGTCAAACTCCGCATATATTTCATCACATAAAACGTAAAAATCATATTCACTAGCGACAGACATAATTTCTTTCAGTTCGCCTACATTAGCTATTGCGCCGCTTGGCGCATGAGGATTCGTCAACACAAGCAAACCAGTTTTTTCTGAAACTTTTTTCCGCAGTTCTTCCGCATCAAGCCTATATGAGTCGCTCTTTTTTCTTTCCAATCGTTTCACACGCGGAAAATACTCCTGCACCTGCCGCAGTAATGGTTCATATGTTGGATACTCGACTATTGCTTCTCTTTTCTTTCTGTTTTTTTCGGCTAGACATCTGATTATCCTTGCGTTTTGACCTGAGGCGCCTTCACTTGAGATGAAAACATTTTCGGGTCTTACGTTGTATCGGTGGGCTAGGAGCTCTGTTAGGCGCTCTGTATATTGGGCGTTTAAGTCAACTTCGCCAAACGCTAGGTTATATTTAAAATAGCTAATGCCACTCGAGCGGAAATCGTACTTCACCTGCGGCACGTGAATATACCAGTTTAAATATACTGAGGAATGTCTCGTTACTGACACCTTAGGATTTTGGAAATGTGTTGCTTCTACTTAGGGATTTCCGCTTTCAGCATTCCGGTTTAAATATCTTTTTATGCAATTGTGCAAACATCATGATTGGTTTCCATTATGAAAATTAACGAGGTAAAAGACGGCTCAACCTTGGAGGTTTACGTGAAACCTAATTCCAAAGAATTCAAAATAATGGTTGAGAAAGATGAAATTGTTGTTTTCTGCAAAGAAGAGCCTTTTAAAGGCAAAGTTAACAAGGAACTTGTGAAAGAGTTTTCGAAACTTTTTGGCAGAAGAGTGGAGCTTGTTTCGGGATTTGCTTCTAAAAATAAAAAATTGCTGATAAAGGGTATTGGAAAAAGTGAGATAGAACGTATTCTGTTAAGTGTGTGAGTCTTTCTATTTTCTTTGAAGATTAAACCGTAATATCGCGGCTATTCCACCAAAAGAATTTTTGAGCATCTGTCCCTCTTCTGTTTCGCCTGATATTATTTCCACTTCCGTGTTCGTATACTCTGCCATTTGCGCAAAATTCTCTATCAACTCCTGCGTTTCTGCAATGGCTAAAGATGGAGCTTTACATTTTGGGCAAGGTTTTCCTGATAGGCTTTGTTCAAAGTTTGTAAGCATCTGGTTTTTCATGGTTTCTTGTTCTTCATAGCCACAGGCGTTGCATTTTACTTTAACACGTACAATGTCAATTCCTTCTGAAAGCAACAAAGTTCTTACAGCACCTGCCTCCAGTGCTCTTCTGACTTCTTCTTCACCATACGTTGCCATTCCAGTGTCATGCCCAATTTCGTAAAGAAACTGCTGCATCACTTGTTTTTCTTCTATGTAACGTATCTTCCGCATAATTTCTGGCGCTTTATCAACAACTTCCTTTACACCCTGCTCATCTACATAAGCCGTGTCAATAACATCTATAACCTTCTCCTTCAACATGTAATTCAAATAATCGCCTTTTTCAAAGTCAAATTTAGTCGGTCCAGGACCCGCAATTATCAAGCCTTTCAAGTTTTCTATTGTTAAAAACGTTTCGTTGGCATGCTCGCCCAACCGTCTGAAGTATTCTTGAAGCCTCATTTCCCTAAGGCGCTCATATCTTCTGGCTGACTGCCCTCCAGCGCGGGTTTTTCCCGGAACGCCTGATGATATTTGCCTGACTATTTCTAGTCTTCTGCCCTGGAGCGTTGCGAGCGTCGCAGCTGAAGCGTCTATTAAAAGTATGCCGTAAGTTTCTTTTTCTCTCAAAAGCTCCTGCAAATGCTCTGTGTGGAATCTCGAGTCACATCTGTAAAGATAAATGTGTATCGGTTCCGGCGGAATAATTACGTAGGTTTCAATTCTTTCGCTTCCAGCACCGTTTTGTGGTATCGCGCCACAAAATATTACAAGCCCATTCTCCGGTGTTTCCTTGAAAAGTTTAAGACGCTGCTGAACCTTGACGATGGCGTCTTGAACGTTTTTGCGTGTTGTTGTGGATTTTATGTTTGATGCCGTGCCATACTCGTCTCGGAGCATGTTCATAACTTCGCTTATTTGCTTTCCAGGTGGGACATAAAGCGAAACGAGTTCTGTGCCGCGCCCTTCTTTGCGTGCTAGCGTGTCCAGTGTTTTTTTAAGTCTGAACAGCTCCAGCGAGGTTCTTTTTGATGTGCTCAACGGTTTTCACTAAACTTGTTTAGCGTAAAGCTACATGGCAAGCAACAAAATAAGAGTTTGGGAAAAATCTAGGATAATTCGATAACTTCTTTCAAAAATGCCTTGTATGGACCCAGCTTTCCGCCGTAGTTGCCTGCTGAAATTCTCACAACGCCCGACACGGTTGCCGCAGCTTTCACTCCTGCACTCATAGCCTTCTTGACAGCGTCCACTGTCAAACCGTTAACAACAATTTCGTAAACGCAATTTACACCTTCTGCAAGCTGAGAATCTGGCACAACGGTTCTTAATCCGGGACAGAATGGATGATTAGTTGAAGCTTTAAGTTTGTATTTTAAAGAACCCGCCTTCGAACCAGAACGGCAGATTCCGCCTGGAAAAGGCATTATCACTTCACTTGCTTTGGCTTTAATGGCGTTCACTGCTTCTTCCGCCGCTTTTAGCCCACTTGTTTTGTCTTTAGCCATTATCAGGAAGTTTCCTCCAGCAACGGCTTCTGCCACTCCAAAAGCGTCTTCAACTATGAAATCTCCTTCCATGACCGGAATTTTCCAAACTTTTCTGTTGCCAACCAAACCTTTTCTTTGGAAGCCATCGCCGAACAGTCGTATAGCTCTGCCTACTTTCAGTTTTCTTTTAGCATTTGGCAAGGCGTCAAAGGCTGAGGTTGTTGGGCAAGTCATTATGCATTGTCCTATTCGCAGTATCATTTGATTTTTTAAGTCGAACCTGTTGCGGTTGTATATTTGGATTAAAGCGCCTATGCGGTTGTCTGGGGTTTTGTCTGCTGATACAATGCATTCTAAGCCAGCTTCGGCTGGCGACATGATTACGCTTGTTGCAAAGCCCGTTGCAACCGTTGCGGCTGTCAAAGCCCACTTTTCGTTTTCTGCTGTTATTAATACGCGTCCAGCCCACAGTGGAAACATTTCAGCAAAGGTATCCACAATTTCACATGTGTTTCCATTTTCCGCTTTATAAATGAATTTTTCTTCGCTCATGAGTTTGTTCTTCCTCATCTCGAAATTTTATTATACAGAAAAGCTGAATTGGTTTAAATTCTTTGGCATTTATGGCATTGTCAAAAGCCCATCATAAAATGTTTTTGCTTTTCTTTTAACCGTATTCGTGAAACCCTTATAAACATCATTTTCTAAATACGGCTTTTAGTTTGACTATTGGGTGTGTTCATTGGAAAAAGTCAAAGTAGGCATTGTTAAGTGCGGCAACATCGGCACTGCCCCCTTGCTTGAGCTTCTTCTAGACGAACTTGCAGATAGAGAAGATATCAACGTGCGAAGTGTAACAACAGGCTCAAAAATGGTTGCAGAAGATGTTGCAGAAGTCTTACCGAAAATTTTTGATTTCAATCCTACCTTTCTAATATTTATATCGCCAAATCCAGCGGTTCAAGGACCCACAAAAGCAAGAGAGATACTTTTAGAAAAAAACATTCCAAGCATTTTCATATCAGACGCTCCTGGAAAACGCCTTAAGGAGGAGTTTGAAAAGCACGGTTTCGGCTACATTATTGTTATGGGCGACCCACTAATCGGAGCGCGAAAAGAGTTTTTGGATCCCACTGAAATGGCAATTTTCAATTCTAACGTCATTAAAGTTCTTGCGATTACTGGCGTTTACAGGATGGTGTATCAAGAGATTGATAGGCTTATACATGGCTACAAGGCTGGATTGACTCCTGAACTTCCATGTTTGATAATAGATACTGAAAATATTAGGGACCAGTCAGACTTTAGGAATCCCTATGCTAAAGCAAAGGCTATGGCAGCTTATGAGTTAACTAAAAAAATAGCTGAAGTTAACACGCGGGCATGCTTCGTAGAAAAGGAGAAAGAAAAGTATATTCCACTTGTTGCTTGTGCTCACGAAATTGCTCAAGCGGCTGCTGATTTAGCTGAAGAAGCAAGAGAAATTGAGAAGTACGCTGATACGTTGGTTAGGAGACCACACGCTAAGGATGGAAAACCAAAAGTCAAGGATAAACTGTTGTTGCCGCCTTCTTTTGATGAGGAGGTTTATCAGAAATGGCTTAAAGGTTTTAGGTGATTGACAAAAGGCGTGTGGTAGAAGAATACGGATTCTTTTTATATATGCTATTAATCTGTATATATGGTATTTCGATTAGGTATATATATTTTGCAGTTAACCTATACATCCAAGGGTGATAAATCTATGAAATCTCTTGAAATTACTCCTTTAGAAGGAAAAACGTTAAGAGTCATAATTGTCGAAAAAGAATACAGTGAGCCCTTCTGGCTTACAGAGCCGCAAAACAACTGCACTCCCAAAAATCCTCTTTCATCCGCATTCAAACCATCAATTGCCTTCACTAATTTCCTCGAAAAACTCATCGACGAAGCGAACCCTGACATTGCAACAGAAGAGCAGGGAAACCGTTCTGCCGATAAATTCAACCAAAATAATGTTGTTGCTCAATTGTTCCAGAAAAAACGCATTTCATTCTCGCCAGTAGACATTGATGAGAACGCTAAGGGCTATCTCATTTCTTTAATTGAAGAAAAGAAGCAACTGAGAGACCGCATAGTTGAAGCGCTGGAATCGCTGCCATCCAAAGAAGCCAATACGCAAAGTATTGAGGAAGAATATCTTATGGCTTACGGACAATGTTTGCAACAAGAAATAGATGAGATGGAACGCGAGGCAAAGTTCTCGGTAAGAGAAAGCTGGATTGCAATGGGCATCCTTGAAAACGCTAGGAAAGTCGAAAAAGAAGAAGTTACATGCCTTCACTTGTCTAGTCCAGAGCATGTCAACGGCGTAAAAAAGCTACTGGAGTCAGTGGATGTGGAAGTGGAAACAATTCAGCCAACAAAAAAATTACTTTTTTCAAACAAAAAGGCGCCTCCAGAGGAACTTGAAGATTTGCTGAGGTCTATGCAAATTCAAATTAAACCCGTCATTAAAAAAACCGCTGAAGAAGCTCCAAACATACTCTTCTTTCTAGACACGGACAAAAGAGCAAGTCCCTTTGACATTTGCATGGCATACGATGCAGGATTCAGCGTAGTAGTACCCTATGAAAATGTGACGCCAGAAGAAGCAAAAAGAATAGTGCAAGACGCCATTTTCTCCAGAGACCCAAAAGGAATCAAACACACAACATTCTTCATAGGTGGAAAAGACATGGAAAAAGCTGAAGAAGTCCTAAAAATCGCCCGCGACTCAATGTTTCCCCCCTTCGAAGCCAGCACGATAATCGACCCAGCCGGAGCCTACACAACAGCCGCTGCTATGATAGCAAAAGTCGAAGAAGCCTTATCACGTTCAAAGCTTGGAAACCTAAAAGACAAGCGTTGCGCAATTTTTGGAACCGGCGCTATCGGAAGAGTTGCAGCTATTCTCTTAGCAAGGCTTGGATGCGATGTCAAAATTGTGAGTCCAAATCCAGACCGTGCTGACGGGGAAGAATACGTTGCGAAGCTGTCAAGTATGCTTCAAAGCAAGTACGGCGTAACTGTGGAAGGAGTCTTTGCTCCAACGCCAGCAAAGAAAGTAGAGGTTATAGAAAAATCAGACGTTATATTCTGTGTCTCTGTTGCTGGTGTTCGAATAATCAGCAAAGAAATGCTAAATGAAATTAAGCTTGCTAAGGTTATAGCTGACGTAAATGCTGTTCCACCATTGGGGGTTGAAGGAATAAAGCTTGAGGATGACATGAGAGAAATGGCTCCGGGAATTTTTGGCATTGGCGCATTGACAATTGGCAGGTTGAAATACAAACTGGAACGGGAAATTCTGAAGGAGGCGCGAAGAAACGGCAAAGGCACAATATACAATTACAACTACGCTTTTCAATTGGCAAGAAAAATCTTGAAGGGAGAAATCTCCCCTACCAAACTCGCTGTAACCTTAAGCTATCCTTCCAAAGAAAAGAAAGGCGCATGAACAAGCTCAGAAAGATGGTCTGTAAGAGCGATTAATAGTAATTTCAGCGATATCCGCTGCAAACTCTGCAATTCGTCGGATACTGTCTCGTAGAGAACAACAAGCACAAATAACTTCCGTGCTTTTCTCTTTCGAAAAAGCTAAAGCCGCTATGTCTTGGTCCAATTTTTCTATTTTGGCTTGACTTTCAATGATTTCGTCAGAACACTTCACATCGTTCGAAAGCAAAGCGTTCACGGCCTTGTCGTATGAGGCTAAAGCATCACAACCAGCAGCGTACATTTTCTCTAAAAGAGGCACAGAAACCTTCTTTTGTCTTCCCTCCAACATTATGAGATGCTTTGCTATATTAGCAGCTTGATCTGCAACTTGTTCTATGCGGTGGACAAGAGTTTGGTAGTCAAGGCAATCAATAGGTTCAAGATCGAGTTGATTAGCTAAAGCTGAATCGACAGCAGCTCTTCGGAGTAACCGCAGAAGGAAGAAGGAGAAATGGTCGACTTCATCGTCAAGGGTGAAAACGGACTTTGCAAGTGCTGCATCTTGGTTTTTCAAGGCTGTACAAGCGTCACGGCACATGGAGCTTGATATTTTGTACATGCGGTTAATTCCTGTTTGGATTGATGCTTTTGACTCATCAATGAGAGTTGCAATTTGCATTTCTTTTGTGTCAGCTTCCATGATGCGCATGTAAAGCATTTGAACTATTCCGCGAATGGCTTTTTGCTGGGCTACTGTGAAAAACTTCTTTGAGACTAACCTTATTATTGAATAGCCGTTCAAATAACAAGCGATTATGCTGCGAATTACAAAAATGTCTTTTTCATCGGGTTCCACGTGAAGAGTTATCGTGTTCATTTCTCTTTCCTTTTTTGCACCGGGGAAAACTACTAATGAGCGGTCACGGTTTATGGCTATTGAAACGACATCTCCTTGTTTCAACTCGTTAAGTTGTGTCCAGTGTTTTGGAAGAGAAACTACCAAGGAAGAACGTCCAAGGGACATGATTTTTCTTTGTTCCATACCGTGTTCACTTCATTGTATTAATATGAAGATTGAGATATATACTTTTATAGACCGTATAGCGCAAGCGGCTCTTAGATACTTGTAAATACTTTTAAATAATAACTGACTGCATATGTTCTCTTTAGGATACATTGGAGAGTGAACATGTTTGACGGAAGTTGTTGAGAAAGGATTAAGAAAAATCGGCATAACCGTTTCCAAACCAATATTAGCTGCGCTCTGCATAATTTTCGGCATAATAGTCATAGCTTGGAAAGAATCTCTAAACCTCGTAGTCGGCATATTCTTCATAATTGAAGGAGTCCTCCTCTTGACTGATTATTTAGAAGTCAAAAAACAGCAACCATCTTCTTAAGCCCAAAATTTATTATCCTCCCTGTTTTTCTCTCATGTGCGAACAGCAACTAGTCTTGCATAAGGTAAAAGTAATTGCCAAAAACCAATATTCAAACTCTATTAATAATCGGAATCGACACCGTTGCTATCGCTAAATCTGCAACGAATGCAAGTTACAAGATTTATGCAGTGGACTTTTTTGGTGATTTAGACCTTAAGCGAACATGCTTTTCGTACAAGTCCATGGTTAAACAGAAACGTGGAAAAAGCTGCGGCAAGATGAAATCCAAACTGAAGCCTGAGATTTTTTTAAAAATGGCGAAAGCGTTGCTCAAAAAACATAAAATAGATGCAATTCTGCTATCCTCAGGATTAGACGACGATTTTGAAGTGTTAAATGATTTAAACGGTATTGTTCCAATTTTGGGAAACTCGCCAGAAATTATTAGAAAAGTTAGAGAAAGACGTGGTTTTTTCGAAGGGCTCAAGCGTTTAGGCGTGGAATATCCCGTGACAGCTATTGTTGAAAATGTTTGCGAAGCAAAGGACGTAGCAGAAAAGATTGGATATCCTGTTGTGTTTAAACCTGCTAAAGGTTTCGGAGGAGCAAACATAAGGATTGCATGCAATTCTGGAGAGATAGAAAGAGCGTTCAATCAAGTCTCTCAAGCTAGTGAAGATGTCTTGGTTCAGAAACTTGTTGATGGTGTTCACGCAAGTGCGTCTTTTCTAGCGACTGATGATGATGTTAAGGTTTTGACGCTAAACGAGCAACTAATAGGATTGCGTTCTCTCTATCAAGAAGAACCTTTCGGATATTGTGGAAACATTGTCCCATTAAAATGTTCGGGCATAGTCATGGAAAGATGTGAGCAAATTGTCAAGAAAGTCGCTTTACACTTTGGTCTCAAGGGGTCAAACGGCATCGACCTAGTAATCTCTAAAGATGGCAAACCCTACGTGGTAGAAGTAAATCCTAGATTTCAAGGAACCTTAGAATGCGTTGAAAAAGTTATAGGAATAAATTTGGTGGAATCGCACATCAATGCATGCTTGCATGGTTCTCTTCCAACCATAAAGAAGCAAGCTTCAATTTATTGTACACGGTTAATTCTATACGCTCCCAAACGCGTTGTTGCTCCCGATTTGACAGTTTTTCCGGAAATCCGAGATATACCCTTTCCAGAAACTATAATCGAGAAAGGAGAACCCTTATGTTCGATCATCACAGAGGGAAAAACACGGGACATCTCAGTTCTGAAAGCCAAAAAATTAGCCAAATCGATTTACAGTTTGCTCCATCCCGCTTAATCTTCTGAAAGAGAAAAGCGCATTTTTCGAACAACACTAATTATGGGAAGCCCAACCATCACTGTTATTGCTGCGGATAGTGCAGACTTTATTGATGTTTCAACTGCGCCCAGCGCCCATATGGCTTGGAGATCTTGCACTCCATAACCATAAAATAGTTGGTAGGTTTGGCATGGCACAAAAACGAAAATGCGAAAGAGGACATCAGCTTCTAATCCTATGAAAGTGCTAAGTGCTAGAATGTAGAGAAGATTTGCTTTAGACTTTACATTCCACAGGTTTTTCCATTTCGTCAACACAACAACTATGATTAGAAGACATCCAAAAGCGAGAAAAACGTCCCACATGCCCCAGAACGCCACGTCCCCTAGTTGCCATGTAACCGGTGTGGCGAGAAAAGCACCTAGCAAAAATGCATAATAGATTAATGGTATTCTCCATTTTCCTCTGAAAATAAGTGCGGACATCATGGCTCCTATTGGAGCGCCCAGAGTGAAAAGAAACTCGTAGACGTCCCGGAAGTAGATGAAATGTCCAATCATTACTCCTATAAGGTTTGAGAAGAAACCCGCCAATGGTCCTAATATTATTCCTGTTATGGGTTCGGATATGAAAACCCAACTATACCAGACGCCGGAAAAAGGCAGGGGCGGTCCTACAAATGAATCGCAGACGATGTTGAACGCAGCAAAAACCGCAATCAAGGCAATGAATGTTGAATCTTTTATTTTCTTCAATTGAGACACCAGAGTCTTCTCGATTATGTTTCCAAACATTTTGTTTTCAAGTATTTTTATGTTTTATGCTAGTTTTTGAATGTTCTATAGAAGTTGGATTAGCAAGATTATTATTGCTGTAAAGGCAC
>JAIMAA010000043.1 GCA_023512225.1 Candidatus Bathyarchaeota archaeon | reverse complement strand
AACTCATCCTTTTTTTACTATCCCGCACACTCCCATACTTGTGGAAACATTTCAGACTCAAATATATCCCCCCAGGTATACTCTCTTTATACCGCGCTAGCCTATTTGATATTATGGTCTCGCTAATTGGATTTTCACAAGGCTGGTGTTCCGTCCTGAATTGGAATAACGTGCCGCTATACTCATCCTGTTTCATTCTGTATATATTATACATAAATGCTTACTTATTTTCAATATTTTTTGTAAAATGCAATGCTTATTGTTCACAGTAAGATTAACCTTTACCTTCCCAGTCAAATATCCACCCAGCACTTCAAGTTCATTTGCAATAAAAAAATCCACACCAATTTCTTTATGGATCCTCTCAACCAGAAATGAAATCCCCGCGCTTAGCAAAACAACTTTTACACCATAATTCCGTAAAGTCTCAATTGTTTCTTTAACACCTTTCACAAGTGATACAGACCTAAACAATTCATAGACCTTATGCACAGGAATACCTCTCCATAAAGAAGCATCCAACCCTGCCCATTCATTATAACTTATCTCTCCGCGAAAAAACCGATGCCTATTCTGTTTGCCTATATCCCACGTACCTAGACACTCATGAAGACACTGCCAACTACTCCTTACAAGGGTAAGAGTTCCATCTACATCAAAAACTACAAGCCTAATTTCATTCATAGCAGCCACCAACAATTATCTTCATAACAAAACAGGATTTAAAAGAATAAATCTAAAAGAGAGAGCAACAAGGATAAATTATGACCGAAAAGGGCGGGTAGCCTAGACAGGATAGGGCGCAAGCCTCCTAAAAATAGAAGAAAGCTTGTGGTCGTGGGTTCAAATCCCACCCCGCCCGTCTACCATACAGCATTATTATTTCGTAAAATTTGAAATGAACCGTTAACACGATTCTTTCTTTCTGATGCATGGTAAACCTTTTTATAAGACGATTAATGCTGTGTAATGTTGTCACACTAATTCATGTAATTAACAAAGCTTTTGAAGCTTTCAAATAAATGCATGAAAAATTTTGTGGCAGGAGAAATGAAACACATGCAAATACAAAACTTTAAAGACCTACCATTAAGTATGGAGGTCTTGAAAAGCGTTGAAGAGCTTGGATTCCATAATCTTTTTCCAATTCAAGCTCAAGCCATAACACCGTTGCTTGAAGGCAAAGATGTTATCGGGCAAGCGCAAACCGGAACTGGTAAGACTGCAGCTTTCGGAGTTCCAATGATTGAACGACTGAACCCGAAGGATAAAAATGTGCAGGGCTTGGTTTTAGTGCCAACCCGCGAGCTTGCTGTCCAAGTAGCGGAGCATATTGGTCAACTCGGGAAGTATGCACGATTGAAAATTTTGCCAGTTTATGGAGGAGAACCAATAGGAAAGCAGATACGCGCGTTAGAACAGGGCGTCCAAATTGTTGTTGGTACCCCAGGTCGCATAATCGACTTGCTTAAACGTCGCATTCTAAATCTTTCATCAGTAAAGACTGTAGTTCTTGACGAAGCAGACAGAATGCTTGACATGGGATTCATAGACGATATCGAATATATACTTGCAAGGGTACCGTCAAACAGGCAAACAAGCCTTTTCTCAGCGACAATAGACCAATCAGTAATGAAAATATGCAGCAGATACATGAAAAACCCAGTAAAGATACTTGTAAGCAAAGACGAAATAGCCCTCACGCAGATAAACCAATATTACATGGTTGTAAACCCTCACGGCAAATTCGAAACACTCTGCAACATTTTAAACGAAAACCACATAGACAGAGCCATAATATTCTGCAAGACACGCACAGACACAAGCACCCTCGCTGACAAACTAGGAAACAGAGGATACGATGCAAAACCGCTACATGCCGGTTTCACTCAACCCCAAAGAGATTTCGTAATTAATTCTTTCAGAAACGGAAAACTGAAACTGCTCGTTGCAACGGATGTTGCCGCGAGAGGCTTGGATATCCAAGGAATAACCCACATAATAAACTATGATGTCCCACTGGATGCATTAGTCTATTTTCACAGAATTGGCCGCACAGCCAGAGTAGGACGCGAAGGAACAGCCATAACGCTTGTAGGTTACGGAGAACTTACGGAGTTCAACAACATAAGAGCCTTAACCAAAACCACCATAGAAGAACTGTAATAACTATTAGAATTTCTCCCACCACTCATCCAATTTAATGTTCAACACCGTTGAACGAAAACAATCAAGAAATGGATGTTTGCCGAGGGATAAGTTTAAAGCAGTGTTGCCAGTTACACAAGGTGTGCAAAAACAGTTTTTGCGCTAAACAGTATTAAGGAGTTGAATCAGCAAAATGTATGAAAAAGAAATGCATAAGGCAGTCTGCGCTGATTGCGGAAGAGAATGTGAAGTTCCCTTCAAACCAGACGGAAGCAGACCAGTATACTGCCGAGAATGCTATTCCAAACGAAGACCCCCGAGAAGATATTAAGCTTGTAAGCTAACATCGTTACTTCGTCCCATAAACCCTTTTTTTAACCACTAACCATAATAAACAGGACGCACATTCTTGAGTGAGGTTAAGACCAAAATAATGCCTAAGGACCCGGTTTGCGGCATTGTTCTCAACGAAAAAACAGCGAAATTTAAGATAACCTATGATGGCGAAACCTACCATTTTTGCAGCTTGGCATGCAAGAAAAAATTCAAAAGACACCCGATGAAGTTCGTGAAGTAGCATTCGCTTACGCGACGCTTGTTAGAATATCACACGCAATCACACTTACATATTCAACACTTTAAAATAATGAAAAGTACATAGTAGCTTAATCAATTTTCAATTGCATTTATAAGCAAGGCTGACGATTATGTGTCAGTAACGTTCTGTCACCGACAACCGTTCCACGACAACGTTACATACAACAACAAACAATAAAGGAGTGAATAATAAATGACACAAAATAAAGATGTTATCTTCATCGGAAACAAACCACCAATGGCCTACGTTCTAGCAATAATTACAAGCCTCTCAGCAAGCAATGCCAAAGAAATAACATTGAAAGCACGCGGACAAGCAATCACGACAGCTGTTGACGCAGCTGAAATAGCCAGAAGACGCTTCCTAAAGGACTTGCAAATCAGCAAAGTATCCATAGGCACGGCAGAAATGCCGCCGAGAGAAGGCGAAAACAGGTCAAGGATGGTTTCAACAATGGAGATAACGCTGACAAAAGAGTAGGAAAACATTGCGAAACAAAGCATCCCCCGGCGAGTATCTCGCCTTTCTTTCAATAAAATATGAAGTTGACCCCGACAAACTTTTTTACGCGTTAATCTCAGCATGGAAAAACGAAAAATCCACGTGTGGAAACCTCTCAATTGAATGTCGTGGTAAACAAAAAGGCAAGGTTATTTTCCTAATAACAAATGGTCAGAAAGTAGTTGCACAATTTCCGATACCGGAAGAGTTTCTTCTGGAAGAAAATAACTCAATCAAAGATTTCAGAGAAACCGAAATGCTCCGAAGACATCTAGTTAAGAAATATAGTGAAAAGCGTTCCTTTCAGATTAGAGATTTGCGAATAGGAATGAAAAAGGTCAATTTGAAAGCGAAGGTCGTGGAGATTGCTAGACCAACACTTGTTTTTACTAGATTTGGAAACTATGCCAGCGTGGCTAACGCTTTGATAGCGGATGAAACAGGAACGATTAAGCTGTGCTTGTGGAATGAACAGATAAGCTCCGTATCCACGGGGGCCAACATTCAAATTGAGAACGCAAGCACATCAACGTTCAGAGGCGAAAGACAATTAAGAATTGGAAAAAAAGGAACCCTACGCAATGTCGGAACTTGACTCACAAAACTTTAAGAAACGCATGAATCGTTAAATATGCTCGTTTAGAGTATTAAAAGGGAAAACAAGTTGTGAAAGCCAGAACGAAAAAACTTTGGTGATAGCCTAACTTTTCAAGTGATAGCTCAGTAAGCAAACGAACGTTTGTTCGATAATAAACTTACAGAAACCTTTTATGCTATAAGCGGTTTAATATTTTGTTTGCGAACATTTTCAGTTAATCTGGACTATGTTTCAGATTATTCTGATATTGTTTGTAGTAAAACAAGGGAAAGGAGAAGGAAAATGCTAAAAATAACTGGAAAAATAGTGGTGACTATACTACTTTGTTTCATATTGACCCTGCCAATAATTATTAACACAAACGTACGTGGACAAGAGCCAGCAACCCTTCGCGTTGACCCCCCAGAACAAGAAATTCCAGCGGAATCATTTTTTGACATATTTGTCTGGGTTGACAGCTTTTTCGACGTCTTCATGGACGGAATAGTTCTGACCTATGACACTTCAATAATAGACGCTATAGATGTTGAAGCTTGCCCACCATTTCTGACGACAAGGAAAGTAATCAGTGACGAGATGGGTTACGTGCAGATTGAAAGTGTAGCCGAGCCTCCAGTTCATGGTTCTATGCCAGTGGCGCACTTCACATTTCGCTGTACAGGTGGAGGCATAAGCAACTTAATCATAGCACAATACTATCTATTCGACCAGTACCAAAACCCTATTCCAATCGGCGAAATCATAAATGGGCGCGTTACACAAAACAGTTGGTACTTTAAATCCCCATATCCAGATTATGCTCCAAGCGGTGTCCCAGACTTTGACCAGAAGCAATGGGGCGCACAAAATTGGACAAATCCGTTCCCACCAGTTGACACATGGAGCTATTGTGGACCAGTAGCGGTAGCAAACTCCTTGTGGTGGCTTGACTCCGAAGCCGAACCAAACCCTATACCTCCACCAACTATAAACGATGGTTTTCCATTAGTCCAAAGCTACGCGCCAGGAGTTTGGGATGACCATGATCCTTTAAACGTCCCGCCACTTGTCGATGACCTTGCTTTTCTCATGGATACTAACGGTCAAAGATTTGGTCATCAGCATTGCGGCACAGAAGTCCACGAGATGACAATGGGGCTTAACGAGTACATATCTCGCCAAGGGCTCGACTGGAAATTCTACGTTCACCTGCAAAAAGCTCCAGACTTCCTCTGGATAGAAGAAGAAATCAAAAAATGCCAAGACGTAGTACTGCTTCTTGGATTCTGGCAATTTAATCCATACATACAACAGTGGGTGCGCGTTGGTGGTCACTATGTGACTTGCGCGGGCGTCGACTCACCAAACTGGATGCTTGCTGTAAGCGACCCCTATCTAGACGCTGCAGAAATGGGACTGTGCCAAGGAAGAATTTTGCCACAACCTCCACATCCCCACACAGGAATACCCGAAACACTCCACAACGACGCACTATACGTTTCTCACGACTTCTATCCAATAGGACCATCATCAAGTCCAGGCGGACCCTTCGGATTCTATGACTACCCAGCAGAGTATATTATTGACAACTTTGGCTCATGCCAAAACACTCCAGACGAGTTCATCGAATTCGATGGAGAATACTTACCTGGCGTGCCAATATCTACCGAGATAGAATATGCAGTTGTAACCTCATGCAAGACAGGAATTGTTGCCGCAGGCTCAGAAGACACAAACATCTATGTTTGGGATTTCTTTGGAACTCTACAGTGGCAATTTGCTCTCGGAAATCCAGTGGTCTCAGTTGCGATGGACAATAATGGGCGATACATAGCTGCTGGAACACGTTCTCCCATGCCACCAATCACCGGCAACTTATGGCTATTTGACAACTCTCTTGGAGCACCACCAAGCAATGTACTCTGGGCAACAACACTACCAGTATCCACAAGTTATGATGGCGGGTGGGCTGGAACCGAATCCAAATCGGTGGATGTCAAATACAACTATTATAACGGTTACGTTGTAGTGGCTGCGGCAACAGACCAAGGGCTATACCTGTTCGACCAGTTTGGCAGCATAATCTGGCAATATTGGGACCAAGCACCAGAAACTATAGTTGAAATTTCACAAGACGGCAACTACATAATCTGCGCAGACTACAACACTGGATTCATTCACTACTTCTCTCACATGCGAGATGGAGTACCAGGATGGGGACCAAACGACGGAGCACCAATGTGGACTCGCTGCGGCGGAATAGATTACTTCTATGCTTTCTGGGTGGCAATATCAGGCAACGGCGAATATATAGCAGTCAGCGTATACAATTCTCCAATGGGTATCTTCCCAGCTGGAGTTGTCTTATTTGACAGAACAGGTTCAATCGTCTGGTTCTACGTACTTCCAAAGGGCGGCTTCATCAGAGTGGACATGCCGTGCAGTGGAAGCAGCGTAGTATCAGTCAACGACGACCCAAGTGACTTCTTTGGTTGCGACCTTAGCTATTGGAGCGACGGCGGCAACGGTTGGGATGGAGGAGACGTGATTCCGGTTTGGACGTTCTCGTCAGGTATCCCAACTGACGACTTCTACACAGTGTCAATCTCTGAAAACGGCGATTACGTGGCAACTGGAGGAGCGCCAACAAACACTTACCTCCTCACGAAAGGTGGAACACTTCAGCAAATAATAGGCTTGATGCCAGGCGCGATACAATCTGCTGACTTGACGTTCTCCGGCAAATACGGAGCATCAGTTGACAATGCTGGAACACTATGGTTCTATAATAAAGACACAGGATTCGCGTGGAGCGCAAACCCCACTCAAGCGCCCTTCCATTGCGTTGCTGTTTCGAAGATTTATCCATGCATGTTCCCATACCCAGACCATGACGTGACAGTCACAAGCATAGAGCTGAAGAAAACCGTTGTGGGACAAGGATACAACGCAAACATCAGCATAACCGTAACGAACGAAGGCGACTTCCAAGAAAACTTTGATGTAACACTTTGTGCAAATTCAACAGTTGTTGGAACCCAAACAGTTAACAATCTAGCCGCTGGAACGTCAATCATTCTGAACTTCTCATGGAATACCAAAGGCTATGAAAAGGGAATCTACACTATATGGGGTTTCAGCTCAGTTGTACCTGACGAAATAGACGTATATGACAACCACTTCATAGGCAGCACTATAAAAGTGACTATTCCTGGTGATGTTGATGGTGATTTCAAGGTGAAGATGGACGATATCGTGTTGGTTGTTGGAGCTTTTGGGTCAACGCTTAAGGCAGACGGCTGGTACTGGCACACGCCGCCATGCGTGCTATGCCCACACAACCCAAACATCGACATAGACGGAAACGGCAAAATAGACATGGGCGACATAGTACTAGCATGCACAAACTTCGGAAAAACATACCCATAACCCTTTTTTTCTCTTTATATTAAATTACAATAAATATATTCCTAATAAAATTTGAGACAACAAACAAAAACGTAACATCAGAAGGTTTAAAGAAATTTTAGTTTGATATAAACAGATAAAAAGAACAACGCTATGCCTACCTCACAAAAGAGAACAGCATAATCTGAGTAAACATGGTTTACTATTAAGTGAATTTTATAGTGAGGATTAGCGTTTGGTGTCACCCCCGCTTTTGGAGCAACCGCTCGTGGATCCAGAAACATTGAGGCTAAATCGTTGGATCGATAATATGCATAACCTCCTTGTGATGCTTCAATCCAGTAGTAATCAACTTTAACAACAGTATAAATGATTACCGCCATTGCTACAAGAAGTAAAGAGGCACATAAGATTGTGGCAAAGGCTTTTTCTTGAAAAGAACTCTTTTGAGAGATTTCAAAATGTAGCAAAACAGAAATTATTAGAAAAACAGTTCCTAAACTCATAAAGATAGGAGTTTCCGGAGAAAAACCCAACGGTTTCAACAATGCTATGCCAAGAAATGTAAGTGTTAACCCAACAAGCGCAAATATTTTTGGGGCGGAACCACTTAGTACGCTAGACAAAATGGCTCTCACCTGTCTAGCTAATAATTAAGTCGCATGCAACATAAAAGATTATTGTTGAAAATATAAAGAAGCCGATTAGTGCGGTCGCCGGGATTTGAACCCGGGTTGTCGGCTTGGGAAGCCGATGTCCTAACCAGACTGGACTACGACCGCAACACAATACCAAAACATGCAAAAAAGTGATAATCCACTTATACTTTTATCTATTACTCCATCCTCTACCCGATAAATGAGGAAGCTAGAAGACTATGAAAACAATAAAGCAAGGAACATACTTCTGGCAAGGAAGTGAGGCTTGCGCTGAAGCCGCAATAATTGCAGGTTGTCGCTTTTTTGCAGGTTACCCAATAACGCCAGCCAGTGAATTATTTGAACACATGGCTAAACGCCTACCTCAAGTCGGCGGAATTACAATCCAAATGGAAGATGAAATGGCTTCTTTAGGCGCGGTGATAGGTGCAAGCTGGACCGGAAACAAAGCTATGACCGCCACTTCAGGACCCGGCTTCAGCCTAATGCAAGAACTGATAGGCTACGCCTTCATGACAGAAACGCCATTTGTAATTGCTGACATGCAAAGAGCAGGACCAAGCACAGGACAAGCCACAAAATGCGGACAAGGCGATGTAATGCAGGCTCGCTGGGGTACTCATGGCGACTACTCAGCTATTGTGCTCGCGCCAAACTCCGTCCAAGAAATGTTCACATTAACCATTAAAGCGTTTAACCATGCAGAAAAATATCGCACTCCAGTCATACTTCTCGCAGACGAAATCATTGCCCATATGAGAGAGCAAGTGACAGTGCCATCTATCGAAAACATAGAGATAATTAATCGCAGAAAACCAAAAGCTGGAGAAAAAGCATTTTTTGGCTCTGAGGAAGTCCCACCCATGCCAGCCGTCGGCGAAGGCTACAATGTTATTGTTACTGGGTCAACCCATGACGAGTATGGCGTTAGGTCAACAGCCAATCCAATTGTGCACAGACGACTTGTAGAGAGACTTAACAACAAAATACAGAATCATGCAGAAGAAATTGCAGATTACGAAAGCTACAACATTGAAAAATGCCAAATAGGCATAGTTGCCTTCGGCTGCACATCACGCGCCGTCTACGAGGCAACAGAAAACGCGGAAAAAATGGGAATACGCACAGGATACGTAAGGTTGAAGACTCTTTGGCCCTTTCCAGAAAAAATCATCAAAAAACTAACAAAATCAGCAGAAAAAATAATTGTGCCAGAAATGAATTTGAAACAAATATTTTATGAGGTAGAACGGTCTGCACACGGTTCTGCTGAGGTTATTCCACTTAACAAAATCGGCGGTGGAGAATTAATCACGCCAGAAGAGTTAACAGCCAAAATTCAAGAAATAGCGGAGGAGAAGAAATGACGCAACCATTCTTGATAAGAAAATACCTGAGAGACATAGAGATGCCCTTTTGCGCAGGCTGTGGCATATTCACAATCATGAACACTTTTTTAAGAGCAATCCATGAACTAGGTCACGAAGACTTGAGCAAATTCGTTTTTTGCAGTGGAATCGGTTGTTCAGCTTGGATTCCATCGCCGCATTTTATTGCCGACTCAATCCATACACCACACGGAAGAAGCATACCAGTCGCGACCGGTGTAAAACTACTCCGTCCAGACATTAACGTAGTTGTTTTCGGCGGCGATGGAGACATAGTTGGCATAGGCTTAAGTCACTTTATTCATGCAGCTAGAAGAAACTTAGACATACTTGCCATAATGGTTAACAACATGGTTTACGGGATGACGGGGGGACAAGTCGCGCCGACAACGCCATTTAAAATAAAGACTACAACAACTCCTTATGGAAGTTTTGAGCAGCCCTTGGACGCCGCGAGATTAGCTGTTACAGCCGGAGCATGTTATGTTTCACGCTGGACCACAATACATCAAAATGAACTAAGAGAATCCATAAAAAAGGCGATGAAAATAAAGGGTTTCAGATTCATCGAGGCAGTAAGTCAATGTCCAACCGCTTTTGGAAGAAGAGTAGGCTTTAAAGATGTTGGAGAGATGCTAAAGTGGTTTAAAGAGAACTCCGTTTCGATAAAACAAGCCGAGAAACTCGATGAAGATGAGTTAGCCAAGAAAATAGTTGTAGGCGAATTTATTCAAAGACAACGCCCCACGTTTGTTGACAATGTGTACAAAACGATTGAGGAGGCACAAAAAATCGATGAAAATTGAAGTCAGAATAAGCGGACTCGGTGGGCAAGGCGTAGTTTTAGCAGGTCAAATACTAGGCAAAGCGGCAGTCTACGACGGAAAAAATGCTGTTCAAACACAAAGCTACGGCGCTGAAGCAAGAGGAAGCGCAGCAAAAAGCGAAGTGATAATATCAGACAGCAAAATCGGTTTTCCAGTGGTGAGAAAAAGTGACATACTAATCGCAATGAGCCAACAAGCCCTTGAAAAACATCTCAAAGACTTGAAAGAAAATGGAGTGTTACTTGTCGACAGCACATATGTGAAGAAAATACCTGAGATAACAGCAAAAGTGTTCCAGATACCTGCGACAGAGAACGCTGAAAAAATGTTTGGAGCAAAAGTGTATGCAAATATGATTATGCTTGGCGCTTTAACAAAAGCCACAAACATCGTCAGTGAAAAAGCAATGCAGAACGCCATGGAAGATACTGTAACTAAAAAATCTGTCGACATAAATAAGCAAGCATGCAGACATGGAGCAAAATTGATTTCACCGAATATAACCTGAGATAATCTGGTTTTTTCATTGTTCAAAATCTTTAGGAACACTTAAAATTTATGCTAATTTTTCCTCTTCCACTTTTGTCTTAATTGAAATGCGTGTATGTGCACGTTTTGATAGGTAGATAGTAGTGAGAAGGAAAATGGATATAGCTGCCGCAAAGATATAGACTAAGTTTTGAAAATTACGTGTATTTTCAGCATAAGTTGACAAATGTTCGAGAAAAGCGTAGTTTAATTTATTGTAAATTTCTTGAAGAGACGTGTTGTTTTCTGAAAGAATGTTGTAGTTATTCAGAAGTTGATAATACGATGAGTTTAGGCTATTAAAGTCCGATTGCAGTTTTGCGTAATCGCCAAGAAGTTGAGTGTAGAGGTACATGGTTTTAGAAGAGATTATTTTAATTGTGTGTGTACCGAAGGTATAGTTGACATATAAGAAAGTGTGTGTTTCATTTGAGGGACTCAGTAAATTTGGTTGAACTTCTTCATTATCTATAATAACAATAAGCGGATAGTTCATTAATTCCGTTAAAATAACAATCCTGCAAAAACCAGTCTCAGTTTCTTTACTAGTAACATTAAATAGTATCATTCTATCCGCCATTTCTGTCGCAACCTCAAATTTGAAATTGGAAATTGTTGAATTACAAATAAAGGGCATGGCGTACATTTTACCTTGAAAGTCAACATAGAAGATAGAAAACATGCCCATAAGCGGATAATTGTCCTGAATTGTTGAATCTACAACATATAGATCGTCTCCTATTCCATCATAATTTAAATCGCGGCCAGAATAATCGCTCCAATAATTGCCTTCACCATCATAGCTCCAAGAGTTTGTAGTGTCGGCGTATGCTTGTTGAGTGTTATTAAAATTGTTATGGTAAATAATGTTCTCTCCACTGAGAGTAAGGTGGAGCCCATAGTAATTTGAGAACATTGTGTTGCCAGAAATCATGTTGTTGCTGGAAGACAGAAGATAGATACCTGCGTTTGTGTTATAAGTGATTATGTTGCCGGATATTGTGTTGCCGCTTGAGTAGTGAAAACTAATTCCATTTAAGATGTTAGAAGATATTGTATTGTTGAGAATCATGTTGCTGCTAGAGAAACGAAGGCTAATTCCGTTTGTGTTCTGTTTTATTATATTATAACTTACGATGACTCGACTGGAATAGTTTAACAGTATTCCACAGTCCATTGCATCTCCTCCACTGTTTCGGACAGTAAAGTTTCTGAAAGTCACGTTTTCAGCTGTTACAACTATCACGTTTCCGATTCCCGAACCATCAATAATTGTGAGGTCTGTATGTTCGCCAATTAGTGATACACTTTTATTAACAAGTAAGTTTTCAATGTACGTTCCATTACGAACGAAAATAGTATATCCGTCCAAGGCGTTTTTTAACGCATTTGTTATGTTTTGATAGGGATGTGCTGGAGTGCCGTCCCATGGACCAATGGTGTTACGCCAATCTACGTATATGGCGCCGGTTTCCGCTTTTACATCTAACTTCCAAGGTAACAGAAATGGTACAGACAATAAACATAGTGACATAAGCAAACCCAACATTACTGTTTTCAATTTAACCACGTTCTCTTATGTTAGAATACAGAATTATTAAACATTAAGGTGATATATGTAATAATCATGTTTCTGCGAGCACTTTCCCAAGCATAACTGAACATAGAGTAGCGAAAGAAAAGGCTAAAACAAAAATGATTGGATTAATGACAGGTTGTATAATAGCCCACAAAGTTGCTGCGTATAACATTAACGCCATTAACGCAAATACAAAAGCTTGAACTTTAATATCTACCATTTTTTTAGCCGTAATAGCTTCTTGCCGAGTTAATACGGTTTCTAACAGTTCTTTTGCGTCTCTTGTTTCTTGCTCGGTCACAAGAATTACTAGGTTTTTGTCGGCGTCTTGAAACTTAAAACTTGAGAGAGCATATCTTTGTAGGTCCCACGGTCTCTTTTTAGGTAAAATTTTTACAATGCTGCTTCTCTCCATCTTTTTAAGAATTGTTTGAATTTTCCGGATGAATTGGACATCATTCGCTTTTTCTTCTCCATACAATCTTCTTACAAGATCTTTTACGTCTGGAAAATATAGTTCAAGCTGAAAGGACGCGATAGCTTTAGCGAGAGTATGTTGATACTCGCCTTCACGTAGTCTTATATTGACTATTTTGAAGTCTGCCTTTAGAGCTTCCTGTAAGAATTTTATTTCGTCTAATGTTAGCTTACGTTGAGACATTTTTCTTCCTTTTCAATAGTTTCAGTTGAAACAAACTTAAAAACTCTTCGCGCAGTAGATGTCGATTTCAACAGTTTCAACAGTTTTTCGAGTGTTTAATTTGCTTTTCAATGCAGTCTACCGAAAAAATCCGTAATTTATTCAATAATGAGAGTAATATTAGGCGGAGAGTTTGGAACGTTATACAGTAAAGCTTTGCATTCCTTTGCTTAAAGAAAATAACAGTTTCAGATTCAACAGAAAGTACAGAAGCCATATCGAAATTATAGCCTTAATGCTTGAGGCAATGAAAGAGAACGGCGCACCTAAATTTTTCATAATGAAACATACAAATACCAACTCTGCTCAACTTAATAGATACTTAAAAACTCTAATCCAAATCGGCTTCGCAGAAACCACTTTAAAAAATAACCGCTTTTTATACGTCGCCAGTGAAAGAGGACTCGCATTTCTGAAACAATACTACGTTCTTCAAGAAATGCTGTTGGAAGCTTCAACAGAAACCAAACTAAAACCCTTAACTTACGGAAAGTTAGCGGAAAGGCAAGCGGAATATCCCTTTGTTTCACGCTTTTAATCCCCTTCTCCTTTCGGCTTAAAAGCAAATTCCGCTTGCCCCGCCCAATAAACTTAGTTTCTAGAAAAACAACTAAAGTTAAGTAATGAGTTTGGAAGCGTAATCTATTACTTTATAAATGAACACTACTCACTGTTAAGTCGGAGTGATATTAATTG
>JAIMAA010000042.1 GCA_023512225.1 Candidatus Bathyarchaeota archaeon | reverse complement strand
GTAGCGGGGGGTTGATTTGAACAACCGATCTCTGGGTTATGAGCCCAGCGGGTTAATCCTGGCTACCCCACCCCGCTACTGTTATGCTGAATGAAGGCTTTCTTAAATCTTTTGGGAATACTTCTTTATGGCATATAGGCTTTCTTTTAGTAAAAACATTTTTAGTGCCCGAATTACTTATTGACCTTGGTTGTTGCCACATGGATAGACCACATTTCAATTACATGTTCAATCCGGCTCTTGAAAATCCAATTTTTGTGCAAGGGCTTCCAGGGTTTGGAAATGTCGGAAAGATTGCAGCACATCTCCTAATAAAGTTCACTGGAGCGAAGCCTTTTGCTGAGTTATATTCGCCTACTTTTCCAGATTATGTTTCAGTTAACTCAGACGGTATTTGCCGTTTGCCAAAATATGAATTCTTCGCTGCTTCGATGAAAGAGAACGATTTTATTATTATGACTGGTGACACACAACCATCATTTGACGATGTACTTGCACACTATGAAGTTTGTAGCGAGATATTGGATTTCCTAGTAAAGCAAGGGTGTCGTTTTCTAGTAACAATCGGCGGAGTGCCAATTTCAGAAGAAAAAACGCAAGTGTACGTCGCCGCGACTTCACCTAGGCTTGCATTAGAGTTTATGGAAAAAGGCGCCGTGATATATAGCAAAGGTAGAATTGTAGGCGCCACTGGTTTGCTACTTGGACTCGCGAAGGAACGCAATCTTGAGGGCATATGCCTTCTAGGCGCAACAGCAGGCTTCAAAGCGGACCGTGGTGCAGGTTTTTCTGTTTTCAAGTTTCTTATGAAAGCGTTAGGTAATGAGGTAAAGGAAGGGTTATAAGGGGAAAATTTAGATTTAGATTGTTACTGGAACGTGAATTTATGAGTGAAGAAGAGCAAAAGGGGAAAAGAAATCAATTGCCAAGGTTGAATTTGGATTCGAAATTTTGGAAAGCATTTTTGTTTGTAGTAGCGGCTTTTTTGATTTTTGCTGGGCCAACCTACGTGGTTTATGTACTTATGAACGTACTTGACATAAGCTATGTTTTTTCTATGATTTCCGGATTTGCTCTGTTTATTGTTGGTTTAGTGCTTTTGTGGTATCTAATTAAGAATAAAGTTGTTTCTTAATTAAGAACGTAGTTTTTGCCTCAGATACCCTAGGGTGCATCATCTTTTTCAGACCCTATTTTCGTCATTGGCAATAATTTAAGTATGCATAGGCTGTTAAAAGTCGTTCGGTTATTGTTGACGAGCAAGTAACAAAGCATATAAGATATGTTTGAAGATATATCGACTATGCAGGAGAATAAAGAGAAAAAACTCGAAGAAATGATAAAAAAAGATGAGGAATCGACAAAACGGACTACAATAATTCTGGAAAAAGAAGAGCGCGAATTCATCGATTCACTAATTCGAGAAGGAAAAGAACCAGGCATAAAACCCCTCATTTCCAAAATGCTTGACGTTTACAGAAGCATGATGATTTATGATTGGCGTTTTCCCGGCGAGTACTATTGTGGCATAAGCCGCATAGCCTTCGTGAACGTAGAACTAATCAACATCCTAATACAGCATATTCCAAAAGAAAAGTGGCGCGAAATTGGAAGAAAAATGGGTGAAGCCGCAAAAGTTTCTATGGAAACAAGTCTAGGCATCCAAACTGGTGAACGGGAAAAGTGGCAAGAAGTTTTCAAACGTTTAAGAGTGCAAGGGTTCGGCGACTTCTATCTGAAAGATAAATACCTCCTTGTTAAGACGCCTTTTATTAATGAAACTGATATTTGGGCTGGTTTTCTGGAAGGTTTGCTCGTCATAGAGTTAGATGTGAAAACCGATGCTCCGCCTTTTGTTTTTGAAATAAGAGAAAAATTAGATTCTACATTAAATGAATAAGTGATGTTTTAAATAGGCAAAGATTTACACGGAAGATTGAGACTATGAAATTGAAGGGAAGGTTAAATGTCTCTGCATGAAGCCATGCTCTATGAAAAGTTGAAGGATAAAAGAGTCAAGTGTGATTTATGCGGGAGAAGATGCCTAATAAACGACGGCGGAACCGGTTTTTGTTTAGTAAGAAAAAATGAAGGCGGAGTGCTCTTTTCACTTGTTTACGCTAAAGCTATATCCGCGTGCATAGACCCTGTAGAGAAAAAACCTCTTTCGCATTTCAACCCAGGGTCGCTGGTAATGTCCATCGCTACTGTTGGCTGTAATTTTCGTTGCCAATTTTGTGATAATTGGATGATAAGCCAGGAGAAAAAAATAGAGGGTAACCATTTTCCTCCAGAAGAGGTTGTTAGAGCCGCGAGAGATAATAGTTGCCAAGGAATAAGCTACACGTACACGGAGCCGACAATATTTTTCGAGTATGCCTATGAGACGGCTAAGCTTGCTCGTCAAGTGGGGTTCTTTAACACTTTTGTTACTAATGGTTATATGACGCCGGAAGCTGTGAAAGCTATTGCGCCATATTTGGATGCGGCTACAGTGGACTTTAAAGGCGGTGGAGACCCGGATTTTTACAAAAGTTTTTCTGCAGTTCCATCTGTGGAGCCAATTTACGAATCCCTGAAAGAAATGAAAAGGAATGATGTTCACATGGAGATTACAAATTTGATTGTGCCGAAGATTGGAGACTCAATTGAAAGAATTAGAGAGCTTGCTGTGTGGGTAAGAAATAATCTTGGTAGCGACACGCCTTTTCATTTGCTGCGTTTTCATCCGGACTATCAGCTGACGACTATTCCATCCACTACGATTGAGACTTTGGAGAAAGCGTACATGGCTTCAAAAGAAGCTGGATTAAACTATGTTTACATTGGTAATGTGCCAGGGCATCCTTGCGGAAACACTTACTGTCCAAACTGCAATGAGTTGCTTGTTAAGCGCTTTAATTTTGAAATTACGAAGTGGAACTTAACAAGAGACATGCATTGTCCAGTGTGCGGGCAAGAAATTCCAATAAAAGGTAAATTGCATGCAAGCGGATACTCCTACCCCTACGCCTTGTTTTAATAATTCCTTGCACAAGGTTAACTATTGAGAGAAAATGTGGCGATTTCTTCGCTCAGACGCTGTTGGTGTGCTAAACGACAAATTGGCAAAGAAGAGTTTGGGTAGGTACTTCGCCGTTATGCAAAATGAGAAGCCAGCGAAATTCCTTATTGCCAAAAAATTACCAGCGAAATTCGGCGAAAGAGATTCTTTAGAAGAACTTTGGCAAAAACATGTGATACTCACGCAAGAGTTCTGCGAAATTGAAAAAGAAATCGATAATGGTCAAAGAAACTTAAAGGAAATGCGCATTCCAAGCGAATCTTATTTGGATTTGAAAATTGAAATTGCAAATCGGATTCTTTCAAGCTGCCACTTTTGTACACGCAAGTGCAGAGTGAACAGATTTGCGGGTGAACTGGGCTTTTGTAAATGCGGCACCGAAATGGCAGTTTCAAGTATTTTTGAGCATCTCGGCGAAGAACCGGAGCTTGTGCCTTCTGGAACAGTTTTCACTATGGGCTGCACAATGCGTTGCAAGCATTGCCAAAACTGGACAATTTCACAGTGGATTGAGAAAGGCGAAGTTTATCAACCTGAAGAATTGGCTAGGGAAGTTGAAAACTTACGTGCAAGCGGCTGCAGAAATGCAAATCTTGTGGGTGGAGAGCCAACGCCTTGGCTGGGACAGTGGCTTGAAACGTTCAAGTGTGTTAACGTAAACATTCCAGTGGTTTGGAACTCAAACACTTACTATAGCTCAGAAACAGCGCAGCTATTAGCCGGATTTGCTGATGTTTACCTATTAGATTTTAAATATGGACCCGGCGAATGCGCCGCCAAAATTTCTGACGCTCCAAACTATTGGGAAGTGTGCACACGCAACCATCTAGACGCTAAAAAATATGGAGAGCTCATAATTCGCGTGCTTGTCTTGCCGGGTCATTTGGAATGTTGCACGAAACCGGTGTTGAATTGGATTGCCGAGAATCTAAGCGTAGAAACAAGAGTAAACGTGATGTTTCAGTACAGACCAGAATGGCGAGCCTATGAGATTCCTGAACTGCGCAGAAGACTAACTAGAGATGAAATGGAAAGAGCCTTACAACTGGCTAAAGAAGCAAAACTAACAAACATCATAACGTAGATAGCAAAATTGTTTGCGGCAATAGAAAGCTATTTCTCAAAGCATGTTCAATTTTAATGGCGGAATAAGTGATTAAGAAATGCCATATTGTCCAGAGTGCGGTGGCGAAATGCATTACATGATTGCAACTAAGCATTACGTCTGCAAAAGCTGCGGTTTATCCGTAACACAGCAAGAGCTCATGGAGCTCAGAGAAAAACTACGCCCAAGTAGAGAATCCAAAGAAGAAGAACAAGAACAACGAAGAAAAGAATACTTGAAATGGTGGCTTAGCAAGAAAAAATAAGTTGGATGCCTCAGCTTTTTGAAAGGTATGTTAGCAAATAGCATAAAAGTGAAGTTGCGCTATTTTCACAGCATGTCTGTCTGGACTGTGATATGATGAATAAAGAGATGGAAATAATCTGTGTTGGCAACGAATTGTTAATCGGTAAAACTTTGAACACAAACGCACATTGGATGGCTAAACGCGCCACTTCTATGGGTATTTCAGTGAAACGTATAACAGCTATAGGCGATGACGTTAACGAAATTGCAAACACCATCCGTGAAGCTTTGCAGCGAAAACCAAGATTCATAATAACAACAGGTGGACTTGGTCCCACTTTCGACGACAAAACCTTAGAAGGAATCGCCAAAGCCTTAAACGGCGAATTGGAAGTTAATGAGAAAGCTTTGAAAATGGTTAAGGAAAAGTATGAAGCTTATGCAAAAGTGGGAAAAATAGAACAAGTTGAGTTAACGCCTCCCAGATTTAAAATGGCGAAACTTCCTAAAGGCGCAGAACCGTTGCCGAATCCCGTTGGTACTGCTCCAGGCGTAATTATTAAAATTGAGGAAACTTTTCTCGTAGCATTGCCTGGTGTTCCTTCCGAAATGGAAGCCATTTTTGACGAGTCAATTGTGCCTTTGCTTAAGAAAGCAGCGGAAGGTGTGGTGTTTTTTGAAACCAGCATATACGCAGACAAAATCATGGAGTCAACATTGGCTCCTTTAATTGACCAAACAATGCATGATAATCCATACGTTTACATAAAATCTCATCCGAAAGGCGAAGAAAAAAAGCCTCACATAGAGATTCATTTCTCAACAACCGCGAAAGAACCGAAAACCGCCAAAGACCGTTTGGGAAAGGCAATCATTCAACTGTCGGAGCTAATTGAAAAGAAAGGCGGAAAAGTTAGACTGAAAAGAATGTTATAGCCTCTTACCAAAAAGTTACGCAACTAAGTACGGTTTAACATGGTTACTATTGGCTGAAGCTAGAATTACTCATATTGATTTGCATTTCATAAATGCCTTAAATTAACTTTGCAACAAAGTTTTCTATGAAAAAATCAGAAACACTGTTGGCTCTGGCAATTTTATTCATGTTTTTGTACTTACTTCCCCCTTGCTTGTCAGAAAATTACATTCAATTCTATCAACTTTTAAACCATCCAAATGGCTCAACATATTATGGGCTTAACGTTGGAATTCCTCAATCACTTTACGATTATTATACTGAAAAGAGCCATAGTGTGAGCTCGAGTAATGATTTTGCTAAGTTCGTAACGCCTTATGCTTTGAAACCTATAGCGGACAGTTTGCGGCAAATTTACAAGGATGATGAAGATTTTGCAAATGGGGTGTTAATGATTGTTCATCAGATACCTTATGAAGTAACTGCCCCAGCGAGATATCCAGTAGAAACGATGGTCAAAAATAAAGGAGATTGTGACCTTTTTTCTTTTATCGCCGCTTCAATAATCGAAGCCAGTGGAATCGATGCCATACTTCTCTACTATAAAGACGAAGAGCATATGAACATAGGAGTTAGGCTGTCTCATGAACCTTATGATGCAAGAGGGCAAGTTTACAGTGTAACATATAGTGGCGCAGAATATTATGTAGCTGAGTGTACTGGCGATGACTGGGAGATTGGGTGGAGAGTGGGCGAGTGCCCCGAGGAATTAAGGCAAGCCTTGAAGAATGCGCAGATAATTTCTCTTGAGAATAGTGAACAATGGGCTCCGGGGCAAGTTTCTGCAAGTTACGCAACTTTAGCGTCTTCCTCAATATCATTAACAGTTTCGGCCACATATCTGATTCAAGGAAACACGGTTTCTCTCGTTGGGCAACTCTTTCCAAATCTACAAAACAAGACGGTAATTGTTTACATTAAAGAAAACAGTTCTCCTTGGAAAGTTTTAGGCACTGTTGTAACAGATTCTAATGGGCGTTTCTCGTATTCTTGGGTTGCCGAGACTGCTGGTGTGTGTTATGTTCGTGCAAGCTGGTCTGGAGATGATGTTTATGCCGGAGCCGACAGTCCAACTTTAACCATCACAGTTCTATCTATGTTCTTTATCTTGTTACTAGTTGTTGCCATAATTCTAATCTGCGTTGGCGTGTTTGTGTTTGTCATCTCCAGAAAGGCACAGCCGCAAATGTTTGAACCACAACCACCCCAAGCTCCGTCTTGAGAAGAAAAGCTTTTACTAACCAATGAACGCTTTTCTAGAAAACATGATTTCAGAGTTAAAATAGGGTGATGAGTAAAGAATGTTTATGGTCTTTATCATAGGAACTGCCGGTTCGGGAAAGTCTTTGCTAACTGCAGCATTTGGTGAATGGTTGAAAATGTCAAAACAAGACGTTGCCGTGGTGAATCTGGACCCTGGAGTTTTAACGCTTCCGTATTCTCCTGATGTGGATGTTCGGGATTTTATAGACGTTGAAGATTTAATGGAGAAGTATGCTTTGGGCCCTAATGGCGCGTTAATACTTGCTGCTGATTTGATTGCAGATGAGGTTGAAAATTTATCGAGGGAAATTGAGGATTTAAACTCTGACATAATTTTGGTGGATACGCCTGGACAGATGGAATTGTTTGCTTTTAGGGCAAGCGGACCATACATTGCCAGCGAGCTTACAAAGGCGCCTAAAGCAATCGTTTATTTGTTTGACGCTGTATTCTCTGTGAATCCGTTAAATTATGTTTCCAATTTCTTCCTTTCAACAGCTGTTTACAGCCGTTTTCTTCTTCCTCAAGTGCACCTCTTATCAAAATGTGATTTACTGCCTAAAGGAGAAGTTGACAAAATTGTGGATTGGTCCGCTAATCCGAATGCTTTAGAAACTGCGATTGAGCAGAAACTTGAGGGAACAAAGCGTTTATTGAGCAGAAATATGATGCGCGCAGTTTATCAGCTTGGTTTAAGATACTTGTTAATTCCAGTTTCTGCAAAAACGAATGAGGGAATGATAAACTTTAACGCTGCATTAGAACGCATACTTGCTGAAGGAGAAAAATACACATACTAAATCTGCCGATAATTGTTAGCAGTCATTAATAAGTGTCCACATTGCGGCTAATGTTCCATACTCGGCGTCTGCTGAAGTATCGGCGCTTCCAATTATTATTGCATCATTTTCTTTCGGTTTCAGAAGTTTAAAAATTTGGTTTGCCGCTTCTGGAAAATCTTTAGCGACATTCTCACTTGCGGATGGAATTATTAAGCGTCTTTTCTTGCACAGTATTGTTGTGGCTCCTTTTGCACCGGTTTTTACTGCGGCATCACGCTGCTCTATTCCTGACTTAACCTTATTTCCATGATTTTTTACTAAAATCGCAAAATTGTATTTTGCAAGAGTCAACTCGTTTTTTCCAATTTCAACTTTTTTGGCTATAGATGCATATTCTTTCCAGAGTTTCATACCCTTACTTGTTAAACTGCATCCCATCTTGGATGTAGTAATTAGACCAGCATTTTTTAAGCGTTCTATTATCGTGCGCACGGCGCCTTCTCCTATATTCAAGTTTTCAGCCAGTTTATCGCGACCAATTGTTTTTTCGGAGAGCAGCTCTATCGCATGTAGAAGATGCAGTACAGAGAAGGTTGGTGATGGACCTGGTGCTTTTTCGCTTATGAGTTTTTCTAAAACTTGTTTGAATACGTGCGGCATAGGTTCCACAAATATAAACTGTGTTATCAATTATTATAATTGTTGTAGGTGAAATTTTTGCTATACGTTCTGAAGTCAGTTTTAGAAGCGACTCTTTTTCGCGTAGTATTCTCTGACTATGCCCGCTGTGAGTGACACTAACCCCACTGCTAGTAAGTAGATTAGTGGGTAAATGAATATTGAAAGTAATGTTTCGTATGTTACTGATGGTAACATGGGTGTGAAGAAAATTGCGATCCACGTGATTACGAAGGTGGCGATGCATCCAATTCCAAGACCGACAGCAAGCCCGTGTATAAAGCTACTTCTATCTTCCTCTTGATTATTCGGTCTTGACTGTTTTGGCGTTATTCTTTGCTCTGTCATATCTTCCACAACTGCATATTCCTCATGCTCAGTTTCTTGTTGTGGTTGAAGATTCTCTTCGCTTGCTTCTTCTTCATATTGGTTATTTTCTTGAGTCTCCGGTTCGGCTGCCATAGTATTCGCCTTCTTGTTTTTGTTGTAAGTGTTGATTAATAAAATTATTCAATTCTGGATTATTATTCAGAATGTGAATTCAAAATAAGCAATTGGCAATTGTGACTATTTTGAAACAAGTTTTGGTGTAAGTTGTTCAATGGCGTTCTTGAGTTTGTTCCACTCATCCAAATTGCGCACGTTAAACTTGTGTTTTCTTCTCCATACTTCTTGATTCTTTTCTTTATCTAGCCTTTTTTGCCAAAGATACAAGCCGATTGACCGTCTTCCAAAAGATTCGAATACAACTATGGCTTCCCACCATTTTTCACTCTTAAAGATTGTAACATAATCCACTACTTTATAGAATTCGGATATTGGAAGTTTTTCGCTTACCTCAGCCATTTTCAAGGCACCTTCCCTATAACTTCCATCTTCAGCCATTTAAATGTTTTAATCCACTACCCTTTTTAGTCTTTAAGATTTCTGCTTTGTAACCGACAAAGTTTTAGAATAAAATATCTATTTTGGTTTTTAGGGATGAATGATGCGCAAAGAAGTCGCGAGCTTTCTTGTCTGTCCACTTTGTAGAATTCCATTAATTTTTGATGGAGAAAAATCATATGAGCGCTTTGTTAATGGATATTTCAAGTGTAGTAATGGACACTTGTATCAGGTTAAGGAAGAAATTGGATTGTTAAAGGATGCGAAAGTTTCAGCTGGCGAGTTTGAATGGAAGGTTAACGTGGCAGACGAAAAAAGATATGATGAGATACAGAAACAGTACAATTCATATTTGAGAGATGACCAGAAAGACGCGTTGAAAAAGCTCATGGACAAGTTGGTACGTCACACAATTGCTTCGTGTGAAGAATCTGGTAACACCGTTTTGGATGTTGCAACTGGAATGGGCAGATTTATTCTTCCTTTGGCGGAAAAAAGCTCAAGTGCTGTCTCTATTATTGGAACAGACATAGACGAGAAACCCTTGCGCGGCGCCATGAGCAAAGCAAAAAGGACAAATACTTACAAGAAAATCTCTTTAATTGTAACTGACGCTAAACATTTAGCCTTTAAAAGCAATTCCTTGTCAACAGTGACTTCAAATTTTGGTTTTGACAATGTTCCTGAGGCTACTTTAGCATTCATGGAGGCTGCGCGTGTTTTACAACCTAATGGTAAGGTAGTCTTCTCTTCCTTATGGTTTAAAGAAGGTTCTGAAAGCATGAAACTGGCTGAAGCGCATGGTTTTGGGCAAATAGCAAGTGAAGCGAGGCTAAAGAAGACATTGAATAAAGCGGGACTTGTTCTTGATTGGATTGAGGAAGTGTATTCTGGAGTGTGGCCGTATAATCCCATGGATTTATTGCCTTTGGAAGGCGAAGAATACTCGCACGTAATAGCGCAGGCGCATAAACCGAAAGGCTAGATGGCGTTTATCTTAGTTCTTTTAGCAATCAAGTATAGGGGGATTATGAGGATCCACACGAGACCCAGAAGTGTAAAATAGCTTGTGTAGTTTGCGTTTGATATGAAAATGTTGGTTGGTGCGAGGTTCAAGGTTCTGCCGATCATTAATCCGACTTCCAGCATGACCAGTATGCTTGCATAGTATTCTTTGCTAAAGGAGTCTCCGTAATGGGCGAACCATGAAAGGGAGAAGGAGCTTGCAAATCCCGAAAGCAGTGACAAGGCAACAATTTCTTGTGAGGTAGATGCAAAAGGTATAGCAAAATACCATAGCGCATTTAAAACTGCACCGATGATAGCGAAATTTATCCTTGTCTTTTTGATGTCTGAAAGCCAATTAACAAGAAAAGTCACTGCACAGATTAGAACGGCGCTTGCGGCAAGAACCAGTCCCATCTGAAAAGTTCCTCCGGAAATTTTGTTAACGAACAATGGATAGGCGAGCCAGTAGGCTTCTGATAAGCCTAGAAGAATGAAGGAGACGAAGAATATTTTAAATGTTTTATCCCTGGGAATTGCGAATTTGTGAGTTTCTGATTGAAATTTTATGCGTCTAGAAAGGAGAAAAGCAACGATGTATAGTGCAATTGAAATTGTAAAAAGTGTTGGAAAACCAAATGTTGATGCCACAAAACCGCCAACTGCGGGGCCTACGATGCTTGCAATGGAAGGGATTATTGAAGAGAATAAGCTTACTGTTCTGGCTCTAATTCGTGTTTCGCTTAAGCGGAATTGTAGAAGGTTAAAACTCGGCCAGAAAGTGGCTATGCCTAATCCGTAGGTTAATCCTAAAATCATGGGGTTTTTTACGTAGATTAGGACTGCGAAAAAGAGTGCGGTGGAGAGTATTCCAAATGTTATTATTTTCTCAAAGTTTTTCATGAATTTAAGCATCATTATTGGGAGTAATCCTATCACTGTGAAGGTTGAAAACAAAAGTTGGGCAATTTCGGCTACGCTTAAGCCTATTTCCATGTAATAGACTGGGAGAAAACTTGTTGAGAGATTATTTGTGAAAAAGAAGACGCCGACAGTGAGTGCTAGTATTTTCAGTGAGCTAGTTTGCACTTTTTACACCTAAACGGATGTTACAGTAATAAGAAATTTATGTTTAAGCAAGTAAGCGCTTTGAATTGTGAAATTAGATTAATAGGTTTGGATTTTTCCTTGAGCTAGTTCCATGCAGAATTTGTCTATATTTTCAAGTTCACATTCCATTACATCATTTATTTCATATCTAACCTTTTCCAAGTTGTTGTTGCCTTTCATTATGACCTGGGCTGCAGCTACTGCGGGATGGTCTATTGGGCTTCCAATTTTGCTTAGGAGCCAAATATAAACTTCTTCAACTTCTGGCACTTCCTCGTAAACATGCTGTGCAATTTTGTATGTGAGTACATTGTAAATTTTTCCAACATGGCTTACTGGGTTTTTGCCCGCTGCGGCTTCGGAGCAGAATGGTCTGTTTAGGGATATTAAGCCGTTTACACGGTTTCCTCTGCCCACTTGTCCAGAATCGCCGCTGTCTGCGCTTGTGCCTAGAACTGTTAGGTATAAGCCACCTAATCCTCTTCCTTGTACGTCTAGAGTGTTAAGTTGGATGTCCACGTTTTCAAAGTCTGTATTTGCTGTTACGAATTTTTGAGTTTCTTCGAGGATTTTTGCTTTCTTTTCGAAGTAGTCTTCTTCGCTGCTTATGAAGCGGTCTACAAAGGCCATGGCTATTGTTAGTTTTAGGTTGTTGTTGTTTCTGAAGCCCATTACTTTTATGTCTTCGCCGGATTCTGGAAAACGTTGTTTAAATTCTTTTGAGTTTAGAAACTGCTCAGTTTTTTTGACGATTTTTTCTGTTTTTGTCATGGGTGCATAGCCTACTGCTGCGGATGTGTCGTTTGCGCCTAGGACTTTGCCTTTGCGTTTGAATATGTCTGTTAAGCCTATTGAGCCTGGTTTTAGTTCTACCTGGTATTTTACGTGTTTTTCTGGGTCTACGAAGCGCATGTTTTTTTTGAACCATTCTTTTGCGGTTTCTATGGCTATTTGTTTGATGTCTATTTTGACTTCTCCAAATTCTGATGTTGCTCTGTCGCCGAATACGAAGAGCATTGGTTGTTTTATTGTGCCTCCTCCGAATTTTGGTTCGGATTCTCCAGCGACTAGGAGTGATTTGTCGACGTTGTGGTGTAGTATTGTTCCGGCTTTTTCTAGGTATTCTTTGCTTAGGCTTATTGAGATGCTGTCCATTACCGCGTCGCATATGTAGTCTGGATGTCCTAAGCCTTTTCTTTCGACTATTTCTATGCGTTGTTTTTCGAGGGGTGTTTGTTTTAGGTCTTCGACGATTATGTTTCGCATCGTGTCCTTTCTCCGTTGTGAAGTTTAGGGTGTATGCACACCAGTAAATATATATTTTACTGTATTAATTTATAAATGAAAATAACTGGTGGTTATTTTTGGCTATAACAGGGAATACGCTTAAAAAACTGCGAAGAGAAGCTGGTTTAACACAGAAAAAATTGGCAGAGCGTGTTGGCGTTTCGCAAGCACACATTGCGAAGATTGAGCAGGGGAAAGTTGACCCTAGACTTTCGACGGTAAACAGGATTTTGCAGGTTTTGACTGTGACGAAGCAGAATAGATGTAAAGATATAATGACTAAAGGTGTACTTTTTGCGAAGCCGAATGATACTATACTTGGAGTAAGTGATGTTATGATGCGCCATGCTATTTCGCAGATGCCTGTGTTGAGCGGGAACAAGGTTGTTGGAACGGTGACTGAAGAAATTATTATTCGGAATTTGCGTTCAAACTTGGCGGCTGAGAAGGTTAAAAATGTTATGGGGAGCCCTTTGCCAACTGTTCAGGAAGAAACGAGCATTGATGCGGTTCGTCGAATATTGGAGAAGCATCAGGGTGTTTTGGTGGCGAGGGGAAAAGAAATTGTTGGGATTGTGACGCGTTCTGATTTGCTTAAGACTATAGGTTGAAAACTGGTGGCTCTTGGGTTTTGAAAGAATGAGAGCCACACCGCAGATAATCACTTCAGCCATGCAACTCTACTTCACAGGGGAATCATTAAGGAATGTTCAGAAATTCCTAAGACTGCAAGGCGTGAATTTTAGCCATGTAGCGATTTTGAAGTGGATAAAGAAGTATATCAGGCTCATGGAAAATTACTTGGAGAAAATCAAGCCAAACGTAGGTGATACTTGGAGGGCAGATGAGCTATGGATTAAGATAAAGGGCAACATGAAATATTTGTTTGCGATGATGGATGATGAAACGAGATTTTGGATAGCCCAAGAAGTAGCTGAAACAAAACTCCATCACGACGCTCGAGTTTTATTCCATTCTGCTATTAGAGTTACAGGAAAACAGCCTAAGACTCTCATAACAGATGGTCTTCAAAGCTATTCTGTTGCTTGTGAGCAAGCTTTCGATGGAACAAAACATGTTCGTTATGTTACGTTCAAAGGTGACAAGAACAACAACAGAATGGAAAGAATGAACGGAGAAATCCGTGATAGAGAGAAAACTATGAGAGGGCTAAAGAAAAGACGCATCCCGATACTCATGGGCTATCAGATATTCCACAACTACATAAGACCACACGAAGGCTTAGACGGAAAGACTCCCGCAGAAGCATGTGGAATAAAGATAGAAGGAAAAAACAAGTGGCTAACCCTAATCCAAAATGCGAGCCACAAATGATGATTATTCCTTCTTTCCTTTTTGCACTTGAGATTTTTTGCTTCTCTCAGCAAGGAATTTCAGAATCAAAATAGTAATCAGAGTTCCCGAGATTGCTCCTTCGATAAAAGAAAGAGTGCCAGCACCTATTATTTTCTCGATTTGTGGTCTTATGTTTAGGATATAGTCTGGGAACCATGTTTGATTAATCGTCAATTATTG
>JAIMAA010000041.1 GCA_023512225.1 Candidatus Bathyarchaeota archaeon | reverse complement strand
ACACGCTTCCAATGGGATATTCAGTCGCGTTAAACTCAAATTTATTGCTTTGGTCTATAGGATTCTCTATTCTCATGGTGGCATATTGTAATAAGTCTGAAACTTTGTTGAAGGCTAAGGGAGTAAATGTAAACATCATAATAATAGCGAATATTAGAAAAGTCTTGTATAATTGTTTGATCTTAGGCAACTTAATCACAGAGATGATATTTTTTAAACCAATTTATAAGCTTGTTGAAAAAAGAAGGAGAAGATTAGCATGTTTTACCAAAGTTCATTACTACTAGAATTACGTCGCCCATAGTTATTCTCCCGTTCTGATCTAGGTCAGCATCAAGTGACCATCTTGGATGCCCTGGATAAGCACCAAAGCCGGTTATAACGGTGTTCATATCACCCATGTCAACTCTCCCGTCACCGTTGATGTCGCCCATCAGTTTGATCTTAACACTTCCGTCTGTTAACGTATTATCCAATAGGTTTATTTCGTAAGGAACAGCTTCAGCCTCTGCAGAAATAGTGTAATTATGACATGGAGGGACGGTTTTGGTGCTCCAGACAAGCATTACAGTAGTTTCGGTGTTCGGAGCTAAGTCTGTTACTGTTCTTTGATTGAATATGTTGCCATCGTATTTTCCCAGAACATTGAATGTTTCTGTCAGATTACCTTTGTTCCTAACAGTAACATTTACGTAGACCAGCCATCCGGTATAAGCGACTTTTGGATAAACTTCGATTCCAACAACGGCTACATCACGTATTAGCCCTATGAATATTCCATGGTATACCTCGTGAGCTATGGGTTTTCTGGTCGGATCTTCGATGTATGTATCGGTGAGGTTTATCGGACTAACACCCGTGGCTTCTACGTGGAAGGTTATGGTTGCAACTGTCGCTGGAGTGTATGTTGTGATCGGATTTGGATAAGTTAGGTTTACCCAGATATATCCACTTTCGTCATCGATTGTGATCTTCTTTGTGGGCATTTGACCTTGTACGGAAGGAATAGTAACTTGTAGTTCCAAAAGGACTTCGCGTGTATAAGTCAGGTTGAAAATGAGCATTTTCATGTTCTCGATGTCGGTTATTGTTACGTTTATGGTGAAATTGGTGCCTGGCACAAGAGATGGGTCTATCACTTCCGGAGGATCTATGCTCAATTTTGCGATTAATATATTGCTAAAGTAACCACTGCCTTTCGTGTGTGTGATAGGTAGGCCAGAAGAATCATGAAGGTTGTCATCAGCAATTATTATTGGAGTATCTCCGAAGTCTAGAACTTCGAAAGTTATTTTTGCGAGTTCACCATTCCCAAAGGCGCCATTATCTGCTCCTACTAGGTGACAACTGATGGATATTTGTCCATGTGTTGTATTGTAGTCTCTCAGAATATCAAATGCGAAAACTGTCGTCCCAGCAGATTTCAGAAAATCTCCTTCAAACGCGTTTGTAGCGTTTAATATTTGGCTTTCATAGTAGATCTTGGTCTCCCAACTGTAAAGGTCTGTAGCATTAAAGACTTTTAGGCTTATGTTAAAGCTGCTGGTTGGCACGAGAGATACATCAACTACTCTTTCTGGTTCAAAAGTTAGATGGGCAATTTTTGGAACAATTGGATACAGGTATTGATAATAACCAATGCCTAGTAGAGGAATTATTGTTCCTGTAGGGTGTTGATAGAGTGCTGTCCATTCAGGGTCAAAGACAAACCATGAAACAACCTTAGGGCGTGTTTCGCTTACCTCTTTTATTATTCTAAAGCGAATTTGGCATAATGTGCCTGTCCCATTGAAGGTCCACTCTTCTTCGCCCATGATATAAGTGCAGCCCCATTTCATAATTGAGTGCGTGCTGTTTATAGACTCAATTGTTACGGATGGAGCAATTATTGTCCAGCCCAAATCCTGAACAGGCTTAAACACGTGGTCTGGTGGTCGTCTTGAGCCGTTATATGATAGTTTTGTGTGGTCGAAGACTACTCCTATTCCCCAACCTTTCATTCTTTCGGCATCGGTCACTGTAACATTCATGAAGAAAGTGTCATCAACATCGGTTTCGTTTGAATAAAATATGAAGTCTGAAGTACCAGTGTATCTCGGAGGACCTGCAGTCCAAGAACCTGGCCAGCTTGCTGGATCAGGATTAACAAAAGAATACTCTGGAGTTGGTGACGCGTCTGTTTTGGGTGTGATGTAGCTAAAAGTCATTGTTGCAGCTAAAATTAGCAATGTTAGAGTTATACAACATATTTTTGCTTTCAAGAGGATTTCCCCTTTCTCCTGTCAAAGGATACCTTTCAGAAATTTAAAAGGATTGTGGTTGAATGTTCTATTAAGCTAGTATTCTTTTCCAAAGTTACTAACAACTACCACAACATCACTCATGTCGACTCTACCGTTATTGTCTATGTCAGCGCGTGGATCCCAGTTTGGTTTTTCCGGCGTTGAGCCGAAGGCTGTCACTACAATGATTACGTCTGTCATGTCAACCCGCCCATTGCCGTCAACATCTCCGTTGCCTTGAGGAGGTGGTTCATACACAGTGATTATTTTGCTTTTGTAGCTTTGTTGCCCTTCTGAATCCTTTATTGTTAAGGTTACGGTGAAGTTGCCGCCTAGCAAGTATGAGTGATTAACGGTTGGTGTAGTAACGTTGGTAGTGTAGCCATCACCGAAGTCCCAATGATAACTGATTATTGGTGGATATCCAGTGCCGTTCCAACCCAATTTCGATATGCTAGCGTCGAAAGTCACTATTTGATTAACGTAGGGAGGGTTCGGAGACCATGTGAAATCAGCTTTTGGTGGAATATACACATGAACATCTACTGATTTTGATGTTGAGTTCCATAGACCTTCATTGTCAGTTACGTTTAAGCTGACCATGAAAGTTGTGTTCGCGGTGAAAACATGAGTAACGGTAGGAGTGGTTTTAATGACTGGTGGTGTTCCATCACCAAATCGCCATTCATAACGGGTTATCGTATCGTTATATCCTTGAGCCAAGGAGCCGGAAGCGTCAAAAGTTATTGTCATGTTGACGCCGGCTGGCATAGGAGAATACCCAAAATAAGCGACTGGAGGCACAGTTTTTGGCTGTACGCCAAAAGTTAAAGAGTTTGAAACTTGATCTCTATTGTAGGCGGTGGCTCCATAAACGTAGTAGGTTCCTGGTTGTGCGTAGAGCAGTGAGAATGTCATGTTAAAGTTTGGCGTGGTAAGAGGCGTTACCGTGCTTGATAAGATTCCTGAGTCGCCAATTAGGCTTTTTATCAGGAAAGTTGTGTTCTTTTCAGGGCAGTAAGGATAGCCGTCTTCTTTTGGTGTTTGTGATAAGAGGCTTGCGTAGAGGGTGGTAACTCCCAGAGGCGAATTACCATAAATTTCGAAGGAGGTTGTCAGTGATTGTTCGGTTTGTGCGGGTGTCCATTCATAGAAGGGGAAGTAAGCTTTCAATGGTGCTTTGTTTGAGTATTCTATGTAAATAGCTATCATGACGAATTGAGGGTCGTTACTGTAGTTTCTCCATTTGATTTTGTAGTAGGCTTGGGAGCCGAGTGTGAATGAGTCTTTTGGGTTTCCTTGGGCATCACAGGTGTAAAGCTCAGTTATATTTACTTTCCAGTTAGCGGTTTGTATTGGGCCTGTCTGAACTGTTCTTAATGCGAACGGTGTTTGAGATGGCGAATTGACTTGTATTGCTACCAATGCATCTGTTAGTGGAGAGCCGTCTAGTGTTACGTTTCCAGTTACTTGAACCGTGTCTCCTACATAGTAGGTTTGTTTATCTGTTGAAATGTTTAAGAATAGCCCTTGTTGAGCTGAAACAATAACTGTGAGAGAAATGATAAGCAATAACGTTAATGCTGGAACTGTTAAGCGGCAAATGGTTTTGTGCTTCATCTCCCCTTGCTCCCATAATTATTTGTTGAAGGTTAACTGATAAATGTTGTGGAATGTTGTTCTATATAGTTTAAATAAAAAAAGGGAAAGTAGGTGGAGTGTTTACACCGTTTTAAGGCTTCCTTATATTGAATGTGCTGGATGCTTCTGGGCAGTATGGGACTCCGCCGTTCCACGGTAAGGCTGTGTATGCGTTTGCGTAGACTGTGGCAATTCCTACCACAGCATTTGTCGGCATTGGCACTATGAAGTCTTTAGTGTATGTCTTGAACTCGTCGATTGGTAAGTGGTATTCGCCCCAGCCTACTGTCGTTTCGAAGGTTGCATAGCCTATGAAGAATCCTAGCTCGTCGTACACGGTTACTGTTAACACGACTGGCTTTATTTGCATGCTTAATGTTCTATATTCAACTGTGAACTCCATGTTCGGTGGGCTTAGTTTGTTCTGGTAGTATTCTGAAAACTTGGAGTAGACGCTTGTTATTTCTACAGGCCACCATACCATGAAAGATAGGGTATCGTTCTTAATTTGTTCAGCAACTTCAACCGTAGCTATTACATCCCATTGTCCGAAGACCCTTTCTACAGGGTTAACGCATGGCCACGGTATTCTGAATTTGACCATGGCGATGCCGTCTTCGTTTGTGTAGGCTTCTCTGTAGATGTAGAATTCACCGTGGCGTATTTCAAATGCTACAAGTTTCATTTGAACTGGCCATTCATTGTAGACGACTCGCGCATAGAGGATAACTTCTGCTTGTGGTCCAAACATGTCGCTTGGGTTGCGTGCTCCTTGTCCACCGTATGGATAGTCATATTGCGTGTAGAGGTCAATGTCTAATCCTAACGTTATAACAGGAGCTCTGTACTGCGCATGTTCAGATATGCCGAGTGGAACCGTCAAGCCATAAATGTCATAAATCGCTTCTTCTTTGACTTGCAGTGTCGTCCATTCTTCCTCTGGGAATATTGTCCAGAATGTGGCATTGAAGTGTACTCTGAATAGCATTCCCTCTCCGCTTGGGAACGGTGCGATGTATCCGCTACTGCCTGGCAGGATTACTGCGCCGACAAGCCACTTGTTATAACAGTATGGAAGGGCCGGATCACCGTGGAAGTCGTTATAGGCGAAATAGAGTGTAGATTCGTCTCCGTCCACGAAGCCGTCAAGCCATGTTCCAGTTTCGTAGTAGGTAGGTTCCAACAGGGTTGTGTTGAACCAGAGTGCAACTTGGAAGGCGACTGCGTACCATCCAGAGTCCACGTTTCTGACCCATATTTCAATTGCTACGTCTTCATATTTTTCGGCGGCTTTGTATGTTGCTGGTTTTGTGTAAAAGATTGGTGACGGAGGTGCTACCCACTGAACTTTAACATTTGCAGGATTCAAATTCGGAACTTCTGAGCCTGTTGGATGGAAGTACACTGATGTCCAATCGGTGTCCCAAGTGAGCGATGTAGTGAGCAATGGACTCAATCGAGAGACGCCTTGAATTATCTCAAATTGAATCTGAGCCAATACACCATCGCCTGTGAAGGACCATTCAGGGTCACCCATAATGTAGGTGCAACCCCACTTCAGAAGAGTCTGTGTAGGACTAATTACCTCTGTGCTCACTGATGGCGCAACAATCGTCCAACCTTGGTCTTCAGCGTACTTGAAGATGTGGTCGGTTGGACGCCACGCTGAGACATACGAAAGCTTTGTGTGGTCAAAGACTATACCGATTCCCCAACCCTTCACGTTCACAGCACCAGTTATTGTTATATTGATGAAGAATCTTTTGCCGTATTGGTCTCCTGTGAAAAAGAAGTTTTCTGTTCCAATTGTGCCAGCATCTGGTAGTGAAGCAGTCCATTTTGCTGGATAGCCGTCTGGTCCAGGGTTAATTATGCTGAGAGTCGTTATTGCAGCTTTTGCAGAGAAAATGTTGAGTCCCGCTAGCATCGATGTCATAAGCAAAGCAATTACAATAGTGCAGATTGTTTTACTTTTCATATTCCCCTTTCTCCTTTCTTTTCAGCGATAATAATCTTGAACGATTTAGAATTTAAGCATTCCGGAATTATCTTCTATCAAAATAAGAAACATAACAACCAAAAAAAGGCGCTTAGCCACTCACGGCATAGCATGCAACATAATGAGAATTTCCAACATCCACAAGCATTGGCTCCTCCCTACGGCATATATCCATAGCTAATGGACACCTCGGATGGAACCTACATCCACTTGGAGGGTTAATTGGGCTTGGAACCTCACCTTTTAAAGGAGCTCTTTCTCTGCGCTTAGTAGGATCCGGAATTGGCACCGAGCCTATCAAAGCCTGCGCGTAAGGATGCAAGGTATTTTTAAAAATCTCTTCAGTATACGCATATTCGACAATTTTGCCCAGATACATAACAGCCACCCTGTCGCTTATGCACTCAACTACACTTAAATCGTGGCTAACAAACAAATATGTCAAATCGAAGTCTTTTCGCAATTTCTCAAATAAATTCAGCAACTGCGCCCTAACCGACACATCCACAGCTGACGTTGGCTCATCTAAGACTAAAAATTCAGGTTGTGTAACGATTGCCCTTGCTATAGCTACTCTCTGTCTCTGTCCTCCACTAAATTCGTGTGGGTACCTGTAAAGTTGATTCACGCTTAACCCTACACTTTCTAGTGTTTTAATAACTCTTTCACGCGCGCTGGCTCCCTTAGCAATGCCCTGCACTATCAAGGGTTCGGCAACTATGTCTTTCACAAGCATTCTGGGATCTAAAGAAGTTGTGGGGTCTTGATACACAATCTGCATTCGTTTCCGTAATAGCTTAAGTTTCTGTCCTCCAAAAGCCGTCAGATCATACTCCCTACGTAACTCATTCAATCTCCGTGTAAGCACCAACAATTCTCTTTTAGAAACTTTTTTCTTTCGAGCTTCATCAATCTGCATATCCAAAGACGTTATTTCTTTGATAACTTTCTCTGGAGCGCCTAAAAATATGTATCCACCGTTAGCATCAAGTAACCTGAGAATGGTTTTTCCAAGTGTTGTTTTTCCGCATCCCGACTCGCCGACTAACCCGAAACATTCGCCCTTATGTATAGTGAGAGTTACATTGTCTACAGCTTTTACTTCCGCAACTTTTCTCTTAAAAACACCGCCAAGCACTGGGTAGTATTTTTTCAGTTTTTCTACATGAATTAATGTGCTCATTTTTTATGTCCTCCATAGAGATGGCAAGCAACAAAATGATCCTCCTTAACCTCTAGAAATTCAGGTTTGACAGTTTCGCAAATTGGCATTGCATAGCGACATCTTGTGTGGAACCGGCATCCTTTTGGTGGACTAATAAGACTTGGAACCATACCAGGAATAGATTTGAGCTCTTTTTCTGGTCTGGGAATAGATTCAAGCAGGGCAGTTGTATATGGATGCATGGGCTCTTTAAAAAGTTCTTTTACATAGGCTAATTCGACGACGTTGCCAGCGTACATAACGGCGACACGTTCACATAGCTGTGCGACAACGCCTAGATCGTGGGTGATGTAAAGTATTGACGATTTATAAGTTTCTTTCAAGTACCTTATTAATTCGAGAATCTGAGCTTGGACTGTAACGTCAAGGTTTGTCGTGGGCTCATCACAGATCAGAAGCGTAGGATTGCAAGCGAGAGCCATTGCGATCATTACGCGTTGCGCCATTCCGCCGCTCAGTTCATGAGGGTACATTTCAGCAACCCTTTGAGGGTCTGCTATCTGCATGGCCTTTAATATTCTAATAACTTCTTGTTTAACCGCGTGTTTCAGCCATTTCTTGAATCTGTTGATTATTGGAATTTTTGCGAGGAAACGCACATAAAACGAATCAGGATTTTGCAACATTTTCTCATACATTGTTACTGTGGAGCTTCTTTTTGTTGAGGAATCGCTTTTAAGCTGTTCAATTTTCTTTGTTAGCTCTTTGATTTTTTCTTGGTTCTCCTTTTCTCCTTTCATCTTTAGTTTTTCTATCTCTGCCTCAATATTCTTCAGTTTTTTGTTTAACTGGTTTTCTTGCGCCTTCTTTATTTCGTCAAGTGCCATTTTTATCATTTCTTTTTTCCTGTGTTGGAGTAGTGCTTCACCTATCTGGTATTCTACCGTGTAGACTGGGTTCAAATAAGCTCTTGGCTCTTGGAAAACCATTGCTATTTCATCGCCACGTATCTCTCTGAGAAAGCTGTCTTTTTGTTTCACTAGATCTACAGGTTTTCCATTGTAATTGTAGATTATTTTTCCGCCTTCAATTACTCCTGGCGCAGGAACCAGCCCCATTATTGAGAAGCTTGTTACACTTTTCCCACAGCCGGTTTCACCGACGAGACCAAGTACTTCTCCAGCTTTTATTCCTAAGTTGATTCCGTCTAGGGCTTCAACCACTCCTTCGTAGGTGTAGAACCTTAATAGTAAATTCTCAATTTTTAGTACTTCATTTGTTGTCGCCATTTTTACCTTCTCCTTAATGTGGGGTCCATAATGTCTCTGATGGCATCTCCAAGTAAGTTCCATCCAAGGGAGAAAAGAAAGATAAAGGCGCCGGGTATGACCCATATATACCAATACCTGAGTAAGCTACTGCCTGTTCCCATGTAGATCTGGCTTTTTTCTACTAGTTGCCCCCAATCTGCAAAATCCATCTCGGCGCCAACCCTTAGAAAACTTAAGGCTGCAGCAGTCAAAACTATTGAACCTATGTCCATCGAAGCTAGAATCAATATCGGGTAAACAGCGTTTGGCAATATGTGACGACCTATTATTCTGAAGTCTGAGCAGCCAGACGCTTTGGCTGCTTCTATATAGTCCTCAGATCGTACTCTCAGCACTTCGCCACGAATTACTCTGGTGTATCCCGGCCAGCCTACTAGGACAAGCGCTATTAATACTTTGTCAAGTTTTGTCATAGAAAAGGAGATTAAGTTTACATTAGGAATGTTTCCTGCATAAATCAACACAGAGGCTATTACGGAGATTATCGTCGCGTTCTCTATTATAACCCATTTCCAAGATGATCCTCCTTTCGAAATCATTAAGCTTATAGTTAAAATAAGGGATATTATGGCGAATATTGGAAGTATTTCTCTTAGAGTTATACTGAGTGTTTGTGGAAGGGCGAGGGCAAAAGCCATAGCTAACACTAAACCTGGGAAGATTATGATTATGTCTGTGATGCGCATTAGAATTTCGTCGATTGTTCCCCCGTAGTATCCTGCAAGCATACCTACAGTTACTCCTATTATTAGGGATAATGCTACCACGTATATTCCTACACGGAACGCGGTAATTGATCCCCAAACAATTCCATAATATATGTCGAAACCTTCGGGAGTCAAACCAAATGGATGTGCTAGACTTGGCGGTTGGGGTTCTACTACATAGGAGACTCGTGGGAGTATAAAGGGACTTTTACCTGCATATCCTGCAACGTCCCACGAGGGGTTGGGAGGAGCCAAGATTGGGGAGAGAACGGCAACAATGGCGAAGAACATTATTATGACAGAACCAATTATAGATAATGGGCTTTGTCTTATTCGGTAAAGCATGAATCTTATTTCTTTTAGTGTTGGTGATGGAACTTTTTCTTTCTTTTCTCTTGACTTCTTGAATATCATGTTTTATCCCAGCCTTATTCTTGGATCTATGTAGGCGTATAATATGTCAACTATCAAGTTTGAGAAAACAAATAAGAATGCTGTGAAAAAGGTAAACCCGACAACTGAAGCGATATCAGGCGCTCCTCTTTCGCCTCCTGTCGCAGCGGCTGCCGCCCATCTTCCAACACCGTCAAAGCTGAATACTGTCTCGGTTATTATTAGTCCAGACATTAAACTAGCAACCATTAGTCCAGAAACTGTCACTACTGGGATTAACGCATTCCTTCTGGCATGTCGATTTATCACTTCGCTCATTTTTAGGCCTTTGGCCTTTGCAGTTATTATATAGCCTTTTGTTAGAGCCTCAAGCATGGTCGAGCGTGTGAGCCTTATGAGCCCAGCAATGTTTATTGTTGTTACCACGGTTATGGGGAGGATCATGTGTATTAATGCGTCTAATGTTATTTCGTAGCCGTATGGTCTTCCATTTATCAACCCGTTCAGCAGTCCGTCAACCGTTAGCAGCCCTGTGTATCGCGTGAAGAGACCCGTATTATATATTGTGTTTTCAGTTGTTTTAGAAACTCGTCCAACCATAACTGTCCCTGTTAAGGCGAAAGTTATTGATAGAAGGATTATTCCTAGCCAGAAGGATGGAAGTGAATACCCACTTATTGAGAGCAGACGTGTTGCGTGGTCAAGCGGCTTGTTTCTATGAACGGCGGACTTTACTCCTAGAAAAATTCCAATTAGAATTGTTATTGGAGCTATAAAGATGGCGAGTTCTATTGTTGCTGGCCACCGGCGCAACATTACTTGAAGAACCGGCCCTTTTTCCAAACTGCGAGAGTATCCCATGTTCCCTTGAAGAACTTGGCTTAGCCATGTTCCGAATTGTTCAAAGGCGGAGCGGTCTAAACCATAAATTTTAATGTAATTTGGAATATTTTCTATGTCTTTTTCGCTTCTTATGTAAAGAAACGCCCTCTGCTCAGGAGTGAATAATTGGGTTATCAGGAAAACAAGTAAAATTGCACCTAAAATTGTAGGAAGTACAAGGATAAGTCTTCTTATTATATATTCCTTTAGCCCCATAGTTGTTCATTCTCCTGAAAAAAGAGTTAGATGGACAACATATAAGTTTGTCGAAACCTTTTACAAGATTTACCACAAGTAATGCTTAATATACGGATTTATTAAGTTGCACAAAAAAAGCTTTTATTGAAGCCTTGAAAACTTTCAATTTCATAACAAATAAAAAGGGGGAAAGTAACTTGTTTATTCGTCTTTTTAAGGATGCCACGGTATGCTTGTTTTGCCGAATCTGGCGATTGCGTTGACTACGTCGCCCATGTCGATTTTTCTGTCTCGCCATCTGTACATTGGCGAGTCGTCAACGTCGCAGTAGAAGTTCCATCTTGGGTGGAATACTGGCATTCCTAGCTTGCCTGCGTATGAACCGAAGCCGCCGATTATGGCGATTATGTCGTCCATGCTGACTTTTCCGTCGAAGTTAACATCACCGACAAAGTATCCTTCTGTACCGGGCGTGTCTGTCATTGGCCACTTCCAAATGTCATAGCCGTATAGTCCTGGTGCCAGCGGGTTATAGTAGCGTCCTTGTACCCAGTCTCTCATGTAGCCTCTTCCTGTGGCTACGAAGAGTGGGACTGTTGGTACTTCATTGTAGAAGATGTTTTCAACTTGGTAATAGATTGCTTGTCTTACTGGACCGTCTGGCGAGTATAGTCCTTGCTCTACTAGAGAGTCTACTGTTGGGTTGCTGTAACGTTGTGGATGTGCGAAGGCTCCGCTGCTGTGGGCATATGGATAGGCGAAGTTGTGGATGTCTGCGTAGTCTGCTAGCCAGCCTATCATGAATGCTGGCAGCATGTGAGCATCCATGTCAGTTAAGTATTGGCTCCATGCTGGTCCTGCTGTAAGTGCAGTGAACGACCAGCCGTTGTCGCCGCCTACCTTGTTTATCGATGTAGCTAGTTGTGTGGCTATTGCCTGTCTGATGGTGTTTCCACTGTTGAAGCATATGTAGACTGTGAAGCCTACACTTGTGAGCGGTACTCCATTAAAGGAGGCAGCGGCAAAGTAGCTTGCAGCCAAGCTCTCGTCATAGTAGTATTTTGGTATTGAGCCGTCTATGTATGGGAAGCCTCCGGGAGCGAAAGTGTTTGGCTGGTAGGCTTCGCCGAGCAGCTGGTCTTGAATTATCATTGTGAAGTTGACTAGGTGGGCGAAGGCTTTGCGCACGTTTATGTTGCTGAAGAAGTTTCTTGGAATACCATCAGCATGAAGCTCGTCTGTCGGATAGATTTTTCCGTAGCGGTTGTCAGGAGTAGGCTCAATGTCGAAAGTCATGTGGAAAGCGTTCATAACCAATCCGGGTATTGGATAGTTCAAGCGTATGCCAGTCAAGGTTGGACCATCCTTGTTGTTGCCCACATGCAACTCGCCGACACGTGCACGTGGAACAGCAGCAAAGTCTGCAGCGCCAGCAATCAATTCAGCTATTCCAGTCGATGTTGCTACTTGCCTTTCAGTCATTCTTTCAACGTATCCTTTAGGACTTATGCATGTTGGCGGAATTGGACTATCTGGGTACGGTGGATGCGGATCCGCTGCAGGCCAACCACCCCAGTAATCGTCGAATTTGACTAGGGACCAGCCGTATGCCCATTGCAGCCAGTCTAATATGTACGGGCCTGTTCCACACATTACTCCTGGGTCTGCAACGTCGGGTATAATGTCCATCGCTGGCAGTTGACCTATGTCTGGGTTCCAGTAGTTAAGCCATGTTGACCAGTCTCCATCCCATTCTCCTGGATGCGTGGGATCGGCATCTTGAGCCGCTGGACCCACGTAATCCAGTAGCCAGCTCTTGCTCATTATTGAAGCCCATGATTGGCTTATCACTTGGAAGAATATTCTCAGTGGGTAACCAAGCGGTAGTGCTCCAACATCGTTCCAGAATGCTGGGCGCGTTCTGCCATACCAGTAGCTGCCTGGGTTAGTCTCAAAGAGTGGGACTGGCGCGAAGGAAACCGAGCCTCCTGGGGCTAAGTCTTGGTTTGCAATGTTCAGCCAGACGTGTGTGCTGTTGCTTTGCACAGCTTGGTTTATCGGGTTAGACGGATCTGAAGGCCACGTTGAGTCAGCCCCGTAAGTGTTGAGCAAAGGCTCGTAAATCATCCACTGGGGACCACCAACATAGTCAAGAACCATCCACCTTTCAAAGCTGTGCTCAACATCCGCTGTCGTCAAATAGTACTGCGTGAAAGTTATCGTGCCAAGATCAGACCTTGTCCAACTGTGGAATGGTACACCCACGCGGATTTGGAAGTACACTGTGAAGTTTGTGTAGGCAGGTGCAGCTGGGTCTGGAGGAGCAATCCAAACCTGTGTTGCCAGTTTCGGTATGAAATAGTCAAATCTTTCACCATCAAAGTATATTAATGGCTCATAAACGTTGAAGATCAATTCCGCGCTGGCAGTGTCGTAACAGTTAGCAGGGTCCAAAGTATGTGGACCGCCACCCGTGATTGTGTCGATTACAAGTTCGTTTATTGGTGTCGCAGCGTAAGCAATTTTTGGCGATATAACAAGTGGCATCAATGCAAATAGTGCGAGGCTTAAGATTAGAAGTTTTTTGTTCATTTTCCTCTCTCCCTTCTCATATTTTTCAGCACTACATACTTTAATTCCGGACTATTTAATTTTTACGGAAGATTGTTTCAGTTCTTTTTTCTATCCAAAAACATCAAACCTTAAACTCTAACTTCTAACACGCCGCCTAGAAACTCTACGCCTTACCCTAAACAAAAACACAAAAACACTTGAAACAACAAAAACTAAGCCAGCAGGCAACAAAAAAATGTAAGGCCGCTCAACTTGAATCTCGTAAGTGGACAAAGTTAACTTTTTAGGTGCCGCCGTCGAAAGAAAATTTTCCCAAACAGACTGTTGACTAACAACAATTGTCAAGTTGTCAGAAACATCAATACGGCCAAGCTTCAAAAAACCATTTAATGGACCAGAAACGTTAACATCCAAAAATCCATCACGGCTTGCTTCTGAAAGAGAAACATTCTGAGGAGACAATATTGGAGTCTGTTGCTGTTCCAAAAACACTTCATAACGACAAGTTAGATTTACACTTTCGCCATTGGAAGAGACCACTGTAATATTTATTTCAGCAGGAAAAATTTCAACCTCCTCTCCTGCAATAATTGTGCCCCACTCATAACTTGCTTTCAAATCAATTGCAATAACGTCACCTTTTTCAACATACCCAGTAACAGTCCAAACATTAGAAGAAGAATAGCTTTTTTTAATACTACGACTTTCAAACACTTGAACAGAAAAAGCAATAAAACCCAATCCAACAATAACCAATAAAACACTTAGAAAAGCAGCGTCTTTAGCCTTCAAATTTTGACACCAACAAAACTAACGCAATCATCTATACTTAATCTTTATTCCCAAAACTACCAGACAACAAAC
>JAIMAA010000040.1 GCA_023512225.1 Candidatus Bathyarchaeota archaeon | reverse complement strand
TATTAAATGTTTACTAATGTGCCTAAACGTACTAAAATGTTCATAGGTGAAAAAAATGACACAAAAAAGCGAAAATTTCACACAATTAAACCCCGACGAAATCCCAACGTCATGGTATAACATACAAGCCGACCTCCCAGAACCGCTTCCACCACCACTAGACCCAACAACAATGAAACCCATAAGCCCACAACTGCTCGAAAGAATATTCGCAAAAGAACTAATAATGCAAGAAGTCTCAAGCGAACGCCACATAAAAATTCCAGAAGAAGTGCTTGAAGCATATCTCAGGCTCCCACGCCCAACGCCCTTATATCGAGCTAAAAGACTTGAAAACTACTTGAAAACGCCGGCACAAATATATTTTAAATGTGAAAACTTCAGCCCCACAGGCAGTCACAAAACCAACACCGCTCTCGCACAGGCATACTACAACAAAAAACAAGGAATCAAACGTCTAGTAACCGAAACCGGTGCCGGACAATGGGGCACTGCCTTGGCTCTGTCTTGCACAATTTTCGATTTACAATGCCGCATATACATGGTACGGGCAAGTTATCAGCAAAAACCAGGAAGAAGAATAATCGCACAGCTTTATGGAGCAGAAATGTTTCCATCACCAAGCGACCAAACAAACTACGGCAAAAAACTCCTTAAAGAAAACCCAAACCATCCCGGAACGCTTGGCATAGCAATCAGCGAAGCAATAGAAGACACGGTCACCCACGAGGACACACGTTATTCGCTGGGCTCGGTGTTAAATCATGTGCTTATGCACCAAACCATAATAGGATTAGAAGCAAAAAAACAATTCGAGCAAATAGGCGTATATCCAGATGTGGTTTGCGGTTGCATAGGCGGCGGCTCCAACTTTGCAGGTTTCTGCTTTCCATTCATGATGGACAAACTCAAAGGCAAAACAAACACAGAATTCGTCGCTTGCGAATCAAAAGCGGTTCCACACACAACAAAAGGCACATACACCTACGATTTTGGCGACACAGCAGAAATGACACCACTCTTGAAAATGCTAACAATAGGACACGGATACGCTTGCCCACCTATACACGCGGGCGGTTTAAGATACCATGGAATGGCACCGTCAATATCATACTTGATTCACAAAGGGTATATGCGTTCCTACGCCTACAACCAAACAGAGATTTTCCAAGCTGCCAAAATACTAGCACAGACTGAAGGCTTAATTATAGCTCCTGAAACAGCGCACAGTCTAAAATACGTGATGGACGAAGCCTTAAAATGTAAACAAACAGGCGAAAAGAAAATCATCGCTATGAACTACAGTGGACACGGCTTGCTGGACCTTTCAGCGTATGAACAATTCCTCGCGGGAAAACTTGTAGATTATGAACCAGAAAAAATCGAAATTCCACAACTTCAGCTATCGCAAGGTCGGAAGAACAAGTGACATTCACCGTCTTAACCGAAAAATCAAATCTAAAAATTACTTTACTTCCCATTGACGAGTTAAAACCCCATGAAAAAGGCTCACCAATCTACTTGGAATTGCTTAAACAAGAAATTCTAAGGGACGGCGTGCTAAAATATCCAATAATAGCTGACGAAAAGACACATGTTATTCTGGATGGGATGCACCGGTGGCTTGCACTGAAAAACTTAGGCTATACGCTTATACCCGTAATACTTGTTGACGCTTGCAACAATCCAGAAATCCGCGTTGGAAAAAGACGCATTCACCGTTACATATGCAATTCAGACGGCGAAATTCCTATAAAAGAAGTCATTTCAGCAGGGCTCAGCGGACGCCTAATGAAACCACGGTCAACAAGACACTTCTTTCCCTTCTCAAAATTTCAACAAATAAACTATCCACTGCATCAATTAGGAAAAAAAGCCGCTAAAGATGTTTCTGAATACCTTGCAAAAATGACCCAGCAAGAATGCAATTTCGCAATCAAAGAATGGCTAAAAGAAATAGCGGAAGAGCTGGAGTTTTTGACAAAACGAAAGGAAGAAGTAGAAAAAGAAATGGCTGATTTCCTAAACAGAATCAAAAACCTAAACAACAACTCCCAAACTTTTTAAAAAGAACCCTATTCTTTTTAGTCAACATCGAAACGAAAGGTAGAAGTTATTAGCGTAAAAAATCTACTACTAAGAAGGCGAACTTTATGATTCCAATTAATGCTCCACAAATTGGAAAAGAAGAAATTGAAGCCGTTGTAAAAGTTCTAAAAAGCGGCATACTAACACATGGACTTGGCGCTGGTCCAATGGTCACACAATTTGAAGAGAATTTTGCAAACTTCATGAAAGCGAAACACGCGATAGCCATGAACACAGGCACAGGCGCTTTACACTCAACCCTCGCCGCGATAGGCATAAAGCATGGAGACGAAGTTATTTTGCCAAGCTTCACCTTTGTCGCCACAGCAGAAGCCATAGTAATCGCTGGGGCAAAACCCGTCTTCGTCGACATTGACCCAGAAACATACAACATTTCTCCAGAAAAAATTGAGAAGGCTATAACAAAAAAGACAAAGGCGATAATGCCTGTAGACCTTTATGGTTTGCCAGCTGACATGAAACCAATAAGAGAAATTGCAGACAAGCATGGATTGAAGATTATTGAAGACGCAGCTCAAGCTCACGGCGCAAGCTACAAGGGAAAACCGCCCGGCGCCTTTGCTGACGCTGCATGCTGGAGTTTCTACGCAAGCAAGAATATGACCACAGGAGAAGGCGGCATGGTTACCACTAACGATGACGAAATTGCGGAGACACTACGGTATATGCGGAGCCATGGAGAAAAAGAAAAGTATCAATCACTAATGCTTGGACACAATTACCACATGCCAGAAATGGAAGCCGCCATAGGCTACGTGCAACTCAAAAAACTGCCGAAATTTGTTGCGCAGAGAAGGGAGAATGCACGGCGACTAACGGAAAAACTGAAAAAATCAAAGAAGTTGCAGTTGCCGAAGGAACCAGAAGGTTGTAGGCACAGTTGGTATCTTTACACTGTAAGAATGAAAAACGCGCAACGAAAGCAAAGAGACAAAATTGTTGAAGAGCTAAAGCAAAAAGGAATAGGCGCAATAGTTTGTTACATGAACCCAATACACCTCATGCCTTACTATCGCAAACTTGGAAAGTACCGGCTACCAGAAACAGAAAAAGCCGCAAACCAAGTGTTTTCATTGCCAGTTCACCCGGGCGTCACAAAAGAACAAATTGACTTCATAGCCAACACGGTTCTGCATCTATTAAGTTAGTTTGCCAAGTTAAGATTTATATGGAATGATAAGATAGTAGAGAAGCCCCTCAGTTTGAGGTTTTAGGGGGAAAGCACCATGCAGAAAACTAAAGTTATTATAATGGGCGCGGCTGGTAGAGACTTCCACAACTTCAACGTCTACTTCAGAAACAACAGCGCCTATGAAGTTGTGGCTTTCACAGCCACACAGATTCCCGGTATAGAAGGCAGAATATATCCTGCAGAGCTTGCAGGTCCAGACTATCCTAATGGCATACCCATTTACCCAGAAGAAAAGCTTCCCGAACTGGTAAGAAAATATGATGTTGACCAAGTTGTTTTTGCTTACAGTGATGTGTCACACGAGTACGTCATGCATAAGGCGTCGATTGCGCTGGCAAGCGGCGCAGACTTCCGACTGATGGGACCTAAAACTACAATGATAGAGTCAAAGGTTCCAGTGGTTTCCGTAGGTGCTGTGAGAACAGGCTCTGGTAAAAGCCAAACTTCGCGACAAGTTGCAAAAATTTTGAAGAATATGGGCTTGAGAGTTGTAGCAATCAGACACCCCATGCCTTATGGCGATTTGAGAAAGCAAATTTGCCAACGTTTCGCTTCATACGAAGACTTAGACAAGTACGAATGTACAATCGAAGAAAGAGAAGAATACGAGCCACACATAGATAATGGCATAATCGTTTACGCTGGAGTTGACTACGAAAAAATATTGCGGGAAGCGGAGCAAGAAGCAGACGTTATAGTTTGGGACGGCGGCAACAACGACCTACCCTTCTACAAACCAGATTTGCACATCGTTGTGGCTGACCCTCACAGAGCAGGACACGAACTTACTTATCACCCTGGCGAGGCTAACTTGCGGATGGCAAATGTCGTGATAATAAACAAGGTGGACACGGCGAATCCGGAAAGCGTTAGGCAAGTTAAGGAGAATATTAAAATGGTCAATCCGAAAGCCTTAATCTTAGATGCGGCTTCGCCAATAACAGCTGACAAACCTGAACTAATCAAAGGAAAAAGGGCTTTGGCGGTAGAAGATGGTCCCACGTTGACCCACGGTAACATGCCTTATGGAGCAGCGGCAATCTTAGCGCAGAAACTTGGGGCAGCTGAAATTGTCGACCCAAAACCATACGCAGTGGGTTCGATAAAAGAGGCTTACAAGAAATACACGCATTTGGGAGCTATTCTTCCAGCGTTGGGTTACGGTGGAAAGCAAATAGCTGAACTCAAAGAAACAATTGACAGAACACCATGTGATGTGGTCGTAATTGGTACGCCGATTGATTTAAGAAGAGTAATGACCATAAACAAGCCAACTGTAAGAGTGAAATACGAACTCAAAGTTCTTGGACCCGTTTCGCTCGAACAAATTTTGACAGAGCTCATTCAAAGGACTGGGAAAAAATGAGCGGTGAAACAACAGAAATTTCACGCGTAAAAATAAAGTTTGTAATCGAAGAACTTGGAGAAGCAGAAGGAGAACTAGTGCGTTTTCTAGCGCCGAGAACAGTAGACATGATAGTAAGGAAACTTCCAATAGAAGGCAGAGCAGCATTGTGGAAAGAGGAAGTCTATTTCGAAACGCCTATTAAAATGGGAGAAGAAAAAGCTAAAGGCACAGTAGAAAAAGGAACCATAGCGTTTTGGCCGATGGGAAGCGCCATATGCATATTCTTTGGAAACTCGCAACCATACAGCCCAGTCAATGTATTGGGCAAAGTTACTAAAAACTTGGAAATCTTTGAACAGGTAAAGAGCGGAACAAAAATCAGAATCCAGCTTCTAGTAAACTAAGGAGCTTTCACTCCAGAATTTTAGAAGTCTCTCGCATTCTTCTTTTATTTCATTTTTCAGTGTCTTTTCCTTCAAAACTTTGAGAAATTCGATGCGTCTTTCAACAGAGCGCTTTTCCGCAGTTCCGCCATAGTATAGCTTGCCCTCAAGATATTCTTTCATATGGTTAGCTTTTTGTATGAAAAGGCTGGCGGCGTCTACTGCGTTTTCGACTGCATATTTGTTTGCCCAGATTGCAGCCTCTGATTCTCGCAACTGTGTTAAACCGTCAATCTCTATTATTTTGTTAATGTAAGTTCTCAAAAAATCATAGTAACCAGCAGTTTTGATAAGCTCCAGTATCAGCGTGACTTTTTGTTTGAACTGTTGACTTCCTTTGACTGTCAAGCGATGTTTATGTCCTTTATCAACGAGCTCTTTGGCTTTTTTAACCTCTTCTTTGGTGTAAATTCTCTCTGGAAAGCCCAATTAAAGTTCTAAACCTCTACAATTGATGAAATAACAAAAAACGAAGCGAGCTAACTAGTCTGCTGGTTTGTATATTTTGATGGTGTGGTTTCCAGAAACCCGCTGCACGACGCCTTCTTCTTCGAGTTGCTCAAGAAAATCTTTCGCTACGCTTATTCTTATGTTAAAGCGTGTAGCCACGGCATAAGGCGTTAAAACCGGCATCTTTTTCAGTTCGCCAACAATTTTCTCGTTTTTCACGTCTGGGACCGATATTGCGAGGGGTTTCTTTTCTTTCGGTGGTCCTGCCTTTTCCTTTTTCTTTTCTTTCTTCTCTTTCTCTTCCTCGTCCTTTTTGGCTTGTGTACGTTCCATTTGTTTTAAGCTGAGTTTTTTCTTACCGCCCATTATAATCAACTTCCAATAATTGAAAGGTTGCTTCGTGGTTCTTTAGGTTTTCTACGTTTAATCGTTCCGTGTTATTTCAACTTTACGTTTGACTTTTTAAAACAGTATATGGCGTTTATTGAGAAAGATGGTTGCTTTTAAAAGTTTGAAAAAGAAGAGGGATATTGCGGAAATGAAAGATTATTTGCCCATAACTTTTTTGGCGGCAATTTCAATGTCTTCAGCTTTTATAGTTTTTCTTCCAGCGTGCATTGCAAAATCCAGTGCTTCTTTGGCGATTTTCACGCCAATCTCATCCAACGCTTTGGCTAAGGCTTTTGCTGCTGCTTCGCTTACGCGGTCGGCTCCTGCCTTTTTGCATAGTCTATGCATTGGGGCTACAGCTAATTCTAAATCAACCATAAAGACTCCTCGTAGCCTCTTTTTCTATTTAAAGCAATATTTAACCTTTATTGTTGATGTTCTCCGCGAAATACTTTGTTCTCTCATTCAAAGGGTTTGTTGCTGAGAGCATTCAGATACTGCAACCCAAGCTTCCTAACATTGTCTGCTTTCAGAAGCGCGAGTTTCCTTAAACTGCGAGTTTCTTCTAACGCGCGAATGAATTCGTGACCGAGAAAATAGCCCGTTTGCTTTCTACCTTGAATGTTGAACCATGAGCCAAAGAAGTCTTTCACCATCATTTGCTTTTCGATTCGTCTAAGAAATTCTTTGGCTAGCCAACTTTTATGTCGTTTGCACCAAGAAAGCCATTTCTTATTTTCTGCTAAGTGCCAAGTTTCTTTTCCAAGAATTATGTGTTCGCATCTTTGTGCAAAACCTTCACTGTAAAGCTGGAACACCGGGTCCTTTTCTGCCTGTTCAAACATTTGCCACTCTTCTCGCCAAGCCATATGAGCAAGATGCCCGATTTCATGCGAAATTAAGCCTTTGAGTTTTTGTTGTGTGTGCCACTTTTCTTCTGCGATGTTTTCTAAGCCAAGGAGTATTGCTGGTTGTTCCTTGTATGTTGTTGCCCAACCAGCGCCACATCCGATTCCAACGTACACAACGAAAGTTATGTTGAAATGAAGTTTCAAAGTTTTCGCAGCTTTTGAGTAAATGGATTTGTATACTCGGATTATGTTGTTTCTCGCCTTTTGCATCTGCGGAAAACGACTGGAAAATGAAGGAAAGATTTTTTTGGCTATCTCCTTCCAATCTAATCCATCTTCTTCATAAGTTTGCAATTGTTTGCTTAACAGTTCTGGATATTTTTCCATGTAAAGAGTACGCCACAATGTTGTTTGCTCCTCCACGCTTTTGGAACATGCTTGGTTCCAGTAGCGTGAAAATTCTGGCCATGTATCCAGAAGCTCTGGTCTTCCCATTTTTATTTTCACTGCCTATGCCTTAAGTGTATGGCTTTAATGTTTGTCATTGTTTTAATGGAAGGTAAATTATAAAAGCATACGTGGTTATGTAGTCTGCGCTTAAAGAGGATGCCGCGATGAGGTTCGTTGACGCTCATGTTCACTTATCAGATGAGGAATACGCTGAATGCGTAGATGAAATCGTCAGAGAAGCCAAAAATGCCAATGTTATTGCTTTAGTATCAAACTCGATGGATTTAAAAACGAGCGTCGAAAGTCTCAGACTGGCTGAAAAATATAAAGGGATGGTTTACGTTGCGCTTGGTGTCCATCCGTGGAACGTACAGGCTTTAACCGAAGAAGAACTTCAAAGCACAGTGGAGCGGATTTATGAACAGAAAGCTAACAAGGCACTGGTTGCTATTGGCGAAGTAGGATTGGACATCAAATACGAAAAGATATGGGATAAGCAGCTGAAAGTTTTTGACGAAATGCTGCATCTGGCTGAAAGGCTTGATTTGCCAGTCATAATTCATTCGCGAGGCACAACTGCCAAAATCGTTGACATGCTACCCTCCTACAAAGTCAAAAAGGTGCTGCTTCACTGGTTCAGCAACCCAATAAGCGCCTTAGCGAAGGCTATTGAAAAAGGATACTACATTACTGAAGGTCCGCCAGCAGCATATTCAAATGGCATACGCGACGTTGTCAGAAGAGTACCGTTAACTAATTTGTTAACAGAAACTGACGGACCAGTGCGCTTTTTTAAACAGCCTTTTAATGGCGAAAGAACGACGCCCGCTTTTATTCCAACAATCGTTAAAGCAATAGCTGAAATCAAGAAAATGAACACTGTAGATGTTGCAGAGCAGATAATAAAGAATTTCGAAGAATTTTTTGGAGTAAAGTTAAATTAGGTTGTTGTTTATTGATGGTTTACTTTAATGCGTCCTTAACTGTGGTGGATGAAATGTCCGTTGCGTGCTTGGGGGAAACTGTGGTTTGGGGAATGTGCGTACAGAACAGATTAAACGAGTAGCCAAAGAACTCATTAGACGTTTTCCCAATAGATTCTCAAACAATTTTGATGAAAATAAACGTGCGGTTGACATGCTTATAAAAGGCGCAACAACAAAAGTGAGAAACCAAATTGCAGGATACATAACACACGCTTTTGCCGGAACCCAAACCGTTTCCTCGTCAAGCGAAACTTCAGAAGTAACGGAAGAAGAATAACCTTAAAAATAGCGATTATTTCCTTTAGGAATAAAACAGAGGCTAACAACGTATGATGGATGCTTATAGACGTGGATGGGCGCTTCGATACTTAAGAGAGGCAAAAGCAGAACTCGAAGCCGCAAGAAAAATGCCTTACATGGCTCCAAGCCTAGCCTTCGAAGCCATAAGAAAAGCCCGAAACGCCATATACTACAGCCTCGGAGAACCAGCATTCATAGAAAACGTCATAAGAGAAGCTGCAGAAAAAACGCAAGCAACCGAAGATCCTCTTCTTCGTTTTCTAATTGAAATTGAAGGAACTGTACAGCAACTAGCACAATTTGGTGAGGCAGATGGTGAAAGAGTCATGAAAAAGGCAGACACTCTGATACAACTAGCCTCAGACATAGTGGAAACATTAACCGGAGAAAAAATAGAAGATTAAGGAGAAACTATCGTTTTTCAAGAACCGCAGAAATACGCTCTAAGGCTTTTTTGATGTTTTCGACTGAATTAGCAAACGACAAACGCAAGTAACCTTCGCCGTAACTTCCAAAGGATGTTCCGGGCAAAACAGCAACGCCTGCCTCGTAAAGCAAGTAATCGCCAAGCTTTCTGCAGTCCATTCCAGTTCCTGTTATGTTCGGAAACACGTAGAAGGCTCCGCGTGGTTTCTTACAGGTTATACCCTTAATCTTGTTCAAACCGGAAACAATGACTTCCCTTCGTTTTTTAAACTCCTCAACCATCCTTTCAGAATCTTTCTGTGAACCCTTCAAGGCTGCTACGCCAGCCATTTGAATAAAAGCGCTTGTGCAAGAGTTGGAGTTGGTCATGAGTTGGGCGACTTTTTGTGCTAGGTCTTTTCGCATCACGCCGTAGCCGAGTCTCCAGCCTGTCATCGCATAAATCTTCGAAAAACCGTTAAGAATAATTGTTTTTTCTTTCATTCCCGGGAACGAAGCGATACTTTCGTGTTTTCCTTCATAGATTATTCGGTCGTAAATCTCATCCGAAAGCACAAGCACATCGTCTCTGTCGCCAATACAGTCAACAATAACCTTCAAATCTTCTTTAGTTAAGACGCCGCCAGTGGGGTTTTCCGGCGAATTCAAAATAATCATTTTTGTCTTCTTTGTTATCTTCTTCTTGACATACTCGTGGTCGATGCGAAAATCGTTCTTCTCCAAAAGAGGTATGGGCACAGCCCTAGCGCCAACAAAGTTTATCAACGACTCATAAATTGGAAAGCCAGGGTTTGGATACAAAACCTCTTCGCCAGGATTCACGCAGGCAAGAATAGCGAAAAACATTATTGGCTTCGCGCCAGGAGTTACAACAACCTCTTCTGGGCTTACTTCAATATTTCTGGTTTTTGCGATGTGCTCAGCAATGGCTTCTCGAAGTTCTGGGATGCCCGCGGATGGAACGTAATGCGTGTAACCATCATTCAAAGCCTTTATGGCAGCTTCCTTAATGTATTTTGGTGTGTCAAAATCTGGCTCTCCAATTTCTAAGTGTATTACTTCTTTACCTTGCTTTTCAAGAGCTCTCGCCTTAGCAAGCACTTCAAAAGCTGTTTCTGTTCCTAAAGTTTCCATTCTTTTCGCAAAGATGGAGACCACTCAAATCACCTTAAACTTGAAAGGAAAAAAACACTTAGAAAATATGAGTATTTAACTATTACAGTGTAATAAACAAAAAAATGATGGCTAAAATAGCTTTGACAACGGTCGCACTTTCATTACGTCTGGGTTAACAAGGTTCGGCGGTTTCTTTCCTTCAAAGAACGCGATGAGATTATCTGCAACCATCTCAGCCATTTGAGAACGCGTTTCATAACTGGCACTTGAAATGTGTGGCGCCACAACAACGTTGTCAAGTTTCAGCAATGGATTATCCACTGGCGTTGGTTCTTGTTCAAAAACGTCAAGCCCAGCACCTGCAATTCTGCCCTCTTTCAAAGCTTGGTATAACGCTTTCTCGTCTACAACAGGTCCGCGAGCGTTATTTATTAGATAGGCTGTTTTCTTCATCAGTTTGAGTTTTTCAGCATTTATCAAATGATAAGTCTCTTTCATTAATGGAACGTGAAGACTGACAAAATCTGATTCCTTCAAAAGCGTGTCCAAATCGACGCGTTTTGCGCCTAAATCTTTTTCCATCTCTGGTCTTGGAATGACATCATAATAGAGGATTTTCATGTCGAAGCCTTTCGCTCTCTTCGCAACCGCATAGCCTATTCTGCCGGCGCCAACTACACCTATGGTTGCATGGTGAACGTCTCTTCCCTGCATCATTGTTGGATGCCAGCTAACCTTCCATTGTCCAGTGCGAACGTACTTGTCAGCCTCAACGACGCGACGCGCAACAGCCATCAGCAAAGCCCAAGCGAAATCCGCAGTTGTGTCAGTCAAAACTTCCGGTGTGTTAGTCACATAAATTCCTCGTTTAGTGGCTTCTGGGATGTTGATGTTATCGAAGCCCACGGCCATTTGGGCAACAATCTTCAGTTTAGGGGCTGCATCAAAAACTTCAGCGTCTATTTTATCAGACAAAAGCGTAGCAAGAGCATCAACATTCTTAGCCTTCTCAATTATGACCGGTTTTGGTGGTGGAGCGTATTCCGGCCAAACTTCAGTGTCAAAATACTTTTTTATCTTGTTTAAGCCTCTTTCCGGAATCTCGCGGGTAACGTAAATTTTTGGTTTCGGCATATAAATCACCATAGCTTGGTTTGCGCGAAATTCTTTATTAGTTATTGACTTATTACACTTACGCAAAGCAATTTGCAAAATCAACAATGGGTTAATTATGATAACAATACGGAACAAAGAGCAACTAATCAAAAACGGCGAAACCCCACTCAATCAAAAAGCCAGAAAACTAGCCCTAGAAAGCCTCGAACATGCATTAAAAACCGTCGACCCTAAACAAATAATAAAATCAAAACTTTCACTAAAAAATTCAACGCTTCACATTAATGGCTATTCTTTTGATTTAAAGAAATTCAAGAACGTTTACGTAATAGGTGGAGGAAAGGCAAGCGGTACAATGGCTGAAGCCTTAGAGCATGTTCTTGGCAATCGAATAAAAAGTGGCTTTGTTAACGTTCCATATGGCAGCAAGCACAAAACCAACATCATAAAACTTCACGGGGCAAGCCATCCCATTCCAGACGAAGCAGGCGTGGAAGGAACCCGATGCATGCTGGAAATAGTAGAAAACGCAAAAGAGAATGATTTGGTTATGTGCTTAATTTCTGGCGGTGGTTCAAGCCTAATGCCATTGCCGCGTGGCAAAATAACAATCGCTGACAAAAGAGAAATCACGAATGCGTTGCTTAAGTGCGGCGCCAACATAAACGAAATCAACACAGTCAGAAAACACATTTCAGATTTCAAAGGCGGATGGCTAGCAAAAAAAGCTTATCCAGCCACAATTCTAAACCTAATACTTTCAGATGTAGTAGGTGACCCGCTAGATTTTATCGCTTCGGGACCAACCGTTCCAGATTCAACCACTTTTAGTGACGCAGTAAAAATTCTGACAAAATATGATTTATGGGAAAAGACGCCTGCATCAATCAGGAAAGTATTGTCAGATGGAGAGAAGGGCATAATTCCAGAAACCCCCAAAGCAGATAGCGAAGCATTCAAGAAAGTTTTTAATGTCGTTGTTGGAAACAACAGACTTGCAAGTCAAGCGGCATGTGAATATCTAAAATCAAAAGGGTTAAACACTCTTTTATTGACTGCAACATTGGAAGGCGAAGCGCGACACATAGGGACAATGCTTGCTTCGATAGCACGCGAAGTCACTATGTCCGGAAATCCAATTCCAAAACCGGCAGCCGTCATAGCGGGTGGAGAAACAACCGTCACAGTCACTGGAAAGGGAAAAGGCGGAAGAAACCAAGAAATAGCGTTAGCTGCATCGGTGAAACTGAAAGGAATGGAGGGTGTTGTTGCGGCTTCGCTGAGCACGGACGGCATAGATGGTCCAACAGATGCTGCTGGAGCAATAGTCGACGGAAAAACGTTAACCAAGGCAGCAACATTGGGCTTGACGCCTGAGAGATACTTAGCCGAAAATGATTCCTACCACTTCTTTTCAAAACTCGGCGATTTAATATTCACAGGACCGACAGGCACAAATGTCAACGATATTTCCTTGATAGTAGTTCTTTAAAAAATGCAAAAACAAGGGAACAAAATGGCAATAACAGTAAGATTCGTTGGCGCTCTCCGTAGCGTTTCTGGAAAAAGCAAAATTACCATAACATTCGAAGAAGTGGTGCCTTTGAGAGAAATTATAAAGAAAATTGTTGAGAAGATGCCTAAGCTCAAGAAAGTTTTGATTGACCCAGAGCTTGAAGACACACGACCAAACACGCTCATACTTATTAACGGAAAAGAAATCAGCGTCCTAAACGGTTTACAAACCCCTCTAAAAGATGGGGATGAAGTGGTTTTTATTCCTGTAATACATGGAGGATAAACGTAAATGAGGCTTTACGCCATTAAAACAGAGCTTGTGAAAACTGGAGACAATTTAGTTGACGTTGTTTTGGAGGCGTTGAAAAGACAGAATTTAGAGTTAGAAGATAACGATGTGCTAGCGGTAACTTCAAAAATCATATCGTACGCTGAAAATCGCTTGGTAAATTAAGCGACATCAAACCTTCTGAAAAGGCAAAAAAACTTGCAAAGCGTTTCTCGCTACAACCCGAATTTGCAGAACTTATCTTGCGCGAAGCAGACAAAATCTACGGAGGCGTAGAAAAAGCAGTTTTAACGCTTAAAGATGGAGTTCTCACGGCAAACGCTGGTATAGACAACAAAAATGCACCTAAAGATTACGTGGTTTTGTGGCCGAAAAATCCTCGAGAGTGGGCAAAAAATGTTAGAGAGGAAATTAAACGAAGAACGGGCAAGCAGGTTGCGGTTTTAATTGTGGATAGTGGTTTAGCACCGCTTAGAAAAGGCACCGAAGGCTTAGCTTTGGCTGTTGCCGGTTTTAAACCAGTAATAGACTACAGAGGAGAAAAGGATGTTTATGGAAAATCATTAGCCATCACGTACCACGCGGTTGCAGACGATTTGGCTTCTGCTGCACATCTATTAATGGGAGAAACCATAGAAAAAACTCCGATAGTGTTGATTAAAGATGCTCCAGTAGAATTTGACGATAACATCTACAGCTCTGCAGATATGATGATGCCATTCAAAGAATGCATTTTCATGAGAGCTTTTAAAGGCTCAAAGTAAACCTGTGAATAAGCTCTTAACGCTTCCTCTCTTCGATCTGTTTCTTCATTCAGGAGTTGCCATTTTTGCTGTTTTCAAAACTTTCCACAAGGATGTGCCGATAAGCGCGGATGCTGCAGCAATTATTGTTCGCTCGATCGGATAGAGAAAAATGGTGACTTGCCAAATGGTTTTCCAAGCGTTAACATCAGCCATGAAAATAGGCCATGCAAGAACCTCGAGTGACAAGGAACCGCCAATTTGACCTGCTAAGGTTGACGTTAGAGAAGTTATGAAAAAAGCGAAAAGAAGCCTTGAGTTATAGCCGGTGTTCGAGTTAAGGGTCTTTAATGCTGTTGATTGTAATGGAGAAATAAGAATTAAAAAGCCAACTATCTGGAACCACATCAAGGGTGGATAAAGCCAAGCTGGTCCGACGAAAGGATAAAAAC
>JAIMAA010000039.1 GCA_023512225.1 Candidatus Bathyarchaeota archaeon | reverse complement strand
GTTTTTGTAGTGAGCTTTTATTTGCTTCATCAGGTTAACAGTAACCCTGAGCTTGTTCAGAAACCTTATTCTTTTTAAGCCCTTGAAAACTCGCTTGGCAGTTTCTGTTATGTTCAAGCGGAACTCCTCGCCCAGGCCAGCCCTTAAAACATCTTCTTCAGTTAAGAGTTTATATTTCATTCCGTAGTTCAAATCTTCATCGCGGCATGTCAAAAGCAACATGCGGAAAGCATCCAGCCCGGCTTGTTTCATCCCGTACATTTTCATATACTTACAGTTGTAAGACCACAAAGATTCTTGAGTTGCATCTCCCTTTTCTAAGGCTTCAGTTATGGTCTTTCCAGCAAGATAGCCACTCAACATAGATGGCCCTATTCCGCCTCCGTGTATTGGATTTACTAGGCATGCTGCATCGCCGAGAATTGCGACTCCGTTTCCAACCATGTTGTCTAAGGGTCTGCGTGTAGGGTCGTACCAAGCACCGCCATTCAGAAGCAGCGAACCTTCAAAAAGGGGTTTTGTTAGTATATGCCTATAAAGTTGGTTTTTAGGATTTGGAAAATCGCGATGCATGCAAACTCCTAAGCCAACATTGACTTTTGCTCCGCCTTTTGGAAAAATCCATGTGTAACCACCTGGCGTTATCTTCTGGTTTAAGTAAATTTCGCAGTAGTCTGTGTTCTTGGTTTCTTGTTTGAGCTGTCTAATTTCACGATAACAAGCTTCAACGTCCTCGTTTGCAATTTCATTTTCTATTCTCATATCTTCAGGAAGTTTTCGTCTAATTACTGCAGGAAAACCGCTAGCGTCCACAACAACTTTGCTCTTTAATTGAAGATTCCTACTTGCCTTTACATCCTTAACCATAACTCCAGTTACAAAACTATTCTCAATAACTGGCTCCAAACACAGCGTTGAATCCAAAAGAACAGCACCTTCATCCAGGGCTTTTTTCAACAACCACTGCCCAAAAAGGCGCCGATTCAGCAAGTAACCAACAAAATCCTCGTGGTGAATAGTGAAGACGGTCTCTAAATCAGGCGAATAAATTTTAATGCCCTCAATTCTCTTTTCCAACTCACCGCCTTGAGGCTTTTCCAAACCAACATTTTTCAAGTGATGCTCTCCAAGAGCATCGCCACAAATTTTTTCGCCAATCTCTTCTCGTTTTTTCCGTTCAACTATGCAAACTTTTAAGCCCGCCTCTGCAACTGTTTTCGCTGCTAGGCAACCTGCCGTTCCGGCACCAACCACGACAACGTCAAACTTCTCCAAACAGTTTTCCTCCTCAAAGGTGAAATTCCATATTTTGTTGTATAAATAAACCTTTATAAATTGTGAAGTAAGCAATTGCACACTTGGCATAAACCAACATCGCCATGAGCTGTAGTGACAGGAAACTCCACAAACTTGCCGAGTCCACGGTTCTTCACTCTCTCAAGAATTGCCAGCCGTAAATGTACAACAATAGTTTGAGCATATCTACAATCTGAATTGAGAATTCATAATTGTTAATTATATTCTTGGCTAACCATGGAAACACAATCAAGAAAACAAAACAAAATGGTGTGTCAAAAACATGATGAAAAAAGCCACAGTTAATAAAAACATGACATACACAATCGATTTGACAAAGATTGATGGAGACGGAGCGTTTCCATGTCCAAAATGCGGAGTCATGATATCACCAGAAGACGAAACCGAAGAAGTCTACCAGATTGTTGAAACAAGAGTCAAAAACGATGAACTAGCAGAATTAACATTAATGTGCAACAAATGTGGAAGCAAGATAAAACTTGTAGGTTTTCTATCGCAACCAGAAAACTGAAAAAACATATAATTTGAAGCTACTTTTGTTCTTCTAACCTTTTACTTATAGCAACGAAGATTAGCCATAAGATTATGCCATAAAAAATACCGTTGAAAATGGCGCTTAAATAACTGGAAAAGTTTTTTACAGCGTCTCCAAGTAGTGCACAGAAGATATTTCCAGGAAACATGGGTGATTGCATTATTATAGAAGCTGACGTAATCAGCAAGAAGAAGACTATTAGAATTACGGCGCCTCTCATGGCGTCTCGCCTAACATTTACTATTATGTTTTGTTTCGGACTGTTTCTTACCCAATAGAGTATTGTATAGCAATATTTAATAAATGTTATTGTTCACTTGTTCAACACAAATACAAATCAGAAAAATCTAGAACAAGGGCGCACTCATTGTATAATTAGCAAAGATTACCATATCTCGATTAAGGGTCACAGTCCTATTCAGATCAGTGCTTCCGTCTTCCCACCGCAAAAATGTATAGACTGTTCCTCCAATTGTAATGGTTGAGTTAACAAGAATAAAGTAGGTTCCTTCAGCCAACGTGCTTTCCCAAGGAGTACTGCTTCGGAAGTATTCAAACTCCTCGTATTGTATCCAAAAAGTAACTCCAAGCACATTAGAGTCTACTTTGATAGAGTGAACCTGCGGTGGAGGAAGAGTTATCCCGCAAAGAATAAAAACTATAAAGAGCACGGGAATCACGTATTTCCGCGTTTTTGAGAGAGAAGACACATCATCTAAAGGTCCAGGATGCCTAAAAAGAGACAAAAACAGAACAAAAAACGCCATGGGATAATACCCATAGATTACAAGAAAAACAATTGCTACAACATTCAATATGCCTCTCATTTTTCCGCCAAAAATAGACGTTGCAACATGACCACCATCTAACATGCCTGCCGGCAACAAATTCAGCATAGTAACAATCATGCCTATGAAACCTGCAAAAGCAACAGGATGTATAAGAATTATATTACCGCGTCCATACACACCAAGAAAACTCAACGCTGTTCCCACAAGTTCAAAAAGAATAGGAAACGACCCAAACGGTCCCTCAGGAAGCCTATACACTACTGGCGAAAGCACAAGACCAACAAAAGTGACGATAACGGTAATAACAAATCCTATCAACGGTCCACTTGCGCCTATGTCAAATAATGCGTCTCTGTTTCGCGGCAAAGATTTCTGCATTATAACTGCGCCGAAAGTGCCAATGCCAGGCACTTGCCCAACAGGCGGCGGACCGGGAATGAAATATGGCGGTGACGAATCCACTTTCCTCTTGTTCGCGGTTAGTTTGTGACCCATCTCATGCGCTCCAAGAACAGCCATTATCGCAACCGTGAATGTTGCTCCACTTATGAGCGGGTTAATCATTGCAGGAGAAATCAAGTATCCAGTCGCAAACGTCGTTCCAATAGTAGCAAAAAACAATAACCAATTGACCAGAATGTTACTTGGTTTTGTGGGTGGTTTCCGAACAACCTTTAAGACAATTTTACCATCTCGCTTTCGTAAAATCGCTATTAAATTCATTTTTTCCAGATTGTCTAACAATCTTAAAAAAGCGTTTTTTGTTTCTTGGGGTTGTTTTAAAAAGTATGTTGGAACGTTATGTTCTATCAATGCATCGTCTACTTGAAACTCTGCAGTTACAAGTGCGGTTATTTGTTCAAAATACGCTTGGTTGAATGGCGCTTCAGCGGTTTCGCTTGGTATCTCGGTCATAGTCTTTTTTCCTTACATTTTGGTGTCTTTTATGAGTGTGTAGGAATAGAAAAGGTTATTGGAATTTTTAACTTGTTCTTGTTCAGAATCTGAACCTCTAAAAATTCTTTAATAATCGTTCAAAGACAAAACTCACCGCACACTAAAGCAATCAAAAAAATGTCAAACTGAAAAGGAAAACGCAGATACTGCATGCATAAACATGACAAAAAGGATGGGGCTCCTTGAAAATTGCAATACTTTATAGCCACTTGAAAGAGTTGGGCGGAGCAGAAAGAGTAATTCTTAAACAAGTTGATTTACTTCACAAAAGAGGACACGACACCGAATGCTTCTTTGCATACGTAGACAAAAACTTACGCAAGGAATCAGCTAATCCTCACTGCTTCACAAAAAGCTTCTTCCGCTCGCTGATTCCGAATAACCCTGCAATAAGAATAATATCGTCGATACCTCTGGCGCCAATAGCCCTGTCAGCATTCGACGGAAAGGACATTTTAATCTGCCACGGATATGGTCCTGGTCCATGGATTGGCTACTTGAATAAAAGAGTTAGAGGCACACGATATGTAAGTTACATTCATTCGCCTCCCAGATTTCTCTATCTAAACCAGAAAGAAAGAGCATTATGGAGGTTCAATGATGTACGCGAAATAATTTTCAAGTTAAGCAAAATTGCTGGTCCCTTATTAAAAGAAATGGACTATGTAAGCGTTATAAATTCGGATTTTGTTTTGGCAAATAGTTTCTTCACGGCAAAACGGATTCGCGCCATCTACGGTATACATGCAGAAGTTTGTTATCCACCGGTCGACACAAAAAATTTCAGAATGCTCAATGAAGAAATGGTCAAAGGACTCAAGAGAGATTTTGGCTGGCCTCTGATTCTTTCAAGTGGAAGAATCGTTGCCGTGAAGCGTTGGGAATGGCTCCTAAAAATAATGAGTTACATAACAAAAGAGTTTCCTTCAGCAACCTTAGCCATAACGGGTGAAATTTCGAAAGACAACATCAAATACATCCAAGCGCTTAGAAAACTTGCTAAAAAACTAAAAATAGAAAAAAATCTTAGGTTTCTAGGATTTAAGTCGCAAGAAGAACTTGTAAGACTCTACAACGCCGCGGATGTTTATGTTTACTCGGTTCCGAGAGAAGACTTTGGGTTGGGTCCGGTCGAGGCTATGGCTTGTGGAACGCCCGCGGTCGTGTGGGATGATGGAGGCGGACCCTGCGAAACCGTGATTAATGGTGAGACTGGTTTCAGAGTATCACCATATGATATGAGAGACTTTGCTGAGAAAACTTTGAAGGCTGCCGAAATGGATAAGACGGAAATTGGGAAGAGCACGCGTAGCTTTGTTGAAAAGAATTTTTCCTGCGAAAGGCACTTTAGAATTTTGGAAGAGGCAATACACAGACTAGTGTGAAATGTAGAAGTGTCTATTACACATGATTCTGAAACAACCCCAAAAGATGAAAGCGCCCTTCAAGGTTTTTATCACTTTTTCTCATCCTAAAACTTCTGTAACTGCTATGGGAGGCGCTGAGAAGAGATTAGTTGAAACGTTAAAAATTTTTTGCAGAGAGCACGACCTACAAATAACAATATTGGAAGCCGCTCCAAGCCTCCTAAACCCAGAAATAACATGCAGAAAAGAGTTTGTTACGGTAAATCTCCACGCAAAAGGTTTGTTAGGCGTGTATTTGGAATGGATAGTTTGGATTTGGAAGGCTTTTTTCAGAAGTCTCTTCCTTTTTTGTCGTGTAAAACCTCATGTTGTTTTAATTCCAAACAACACACTGCCTAATCTTTTTTTAGGCTATCTCATCACTCGTATATTCAAGACGCCACTATGTATCGTCGTTCACCACATTGACACCCCATTTTTGAAGCATGATTCCAAAAACTATTCGCTTTACAACTGTTACCGAAGCATACATTATGGCAGATTTGTATCATTATTCAAAACCGTAGCGACTTACATGAGTTTTCCTCTTCTAAAGAGAGCACAGGGAATAATGGCTGTTTCAAACTTTACAGCAAAAACATTGAAAAACTATAGAGTTTCTAAAGCAAAAATAGTCATAAGCGGAAATGCTCTAGATTCTGATTTTATAGACGCCGTTGACCCTTACTCAACTGAAAAAGTTTTTGATGGAATATTCGTTGGTAGAATCGCCAAAGAAAAAGGAGTTTTTGACTTACTGAAAATATGGAAAGATGTCGTTAAGGTTAGAAAAGAGGCGAAGCTCTTACTAGTTGGAAGTGGACTCGAGCTTTCCCTAATTCGAGATAGGATTTCTGCTTTAGGTTTAGAAAATAGAGTTTACCTACGTGGAAGATGTAGCGACAAAGAATTATACAGTTTGTTAAAGTCAAGCAGAATTTTCATTTTCCCAAGTCTTTTTGAAGGCTGGGGAATTGCTGTTGCCGAAGCTTTAGCGTGTGGTTTGCCAGTGGTAGCTTATGATATTCCCGCGTTAAGAGAGGTTTTTGGAAAATGCAAAAGCGTTTTTCTGGTTCCAGTTAAAAATGTTGATAATATGACCGCGATGGTTTTGGATATCTTAAACATTAACGAAAAGGAATGGCTTAAACTAAGCCTTTTCTCAAAGTCTTATTCGCGGCAATTTTGTTGGGAAAAGGTTGCTAAAGAAGATTTGAAGCTACTGAGAATATTCAAAAGAGAAGCTTAACATAAAAAGAGAGAAAAATGGGTGAAGATGCAGATTTTACGGGTCGTGGGGTGTCTTCTCACTTATTGTTCCTAGACGCTCAATGATTGTCACTCTTGGGAAGTGGGCGTCGTATGTGTAATATGGCGGTCTTGGGTTGCTTGAAATCGCTGTAATGTTCAAGTATTCTAAACGAACCACAAGCGTTGTTACTCCACGGTTTTCTGTTTGCAGATAGTAAGCGCCGTACTCCTGGAACCACTTGCACGTGTAGTAGGTGTCGTCTCCGCTCCATCCGTAGATCATGAAGCCGACTGTGCCGTTGATATCTTTGTATGTTGTGATTACACCTATTCCAGTAGAGGTGTTGCCGCTGTAAAATTGTCCGTCGCTGTAATAGTACTGGCCTAGATAATTGCTTCCTGCCGTTGTGTTCCAGCATGTTGTTGCGAAGATTACATCAATCAAGTTACCGCTTGTAATGCCATAGATTTGAATTGCCTGAGCAAACTCGTTAAAGTATTCACTGAAGAGGTTAGCAGAAGGCCCAGCAACAGTAACGATATTAGATGAAGACACTGGATAACGCGAGCACCAATCGTCTATGTACGCCAATCTGCCCAAGCTGTCATAGATATCCGTCCATGCTGGACCACCAGCACGCCAAGTAGCATTGCCTAAGTCAGATAACAGGTAGGGTACGCGGGTTCCCCACATGTCCATCTGGTCTAAGCCGCCGTTGTCTGCTATCACCTGTTTTTCTTTGAAGGCCTCAGAGACCATCGCTGCACCAACCGAGTCGATGGCTCTTGAGTGGTTACCAACAACCACCCATTCATAGCGTCCCATTATCTCCTTTCTTAACGCTGCTTCTGCTATAGTGTAGTTGGCTGTAACGCCGTAGGCGCTACCAGTGGAATATAGTGTGTGATTAGCGCGGACAAGAATGCTACCAGTTATGTGAACATATTCATGTGCGTACGAAGAGAGGCTATTGGGCGGGTTAACCTTATACATAATGCTCATGTTTCCGTAGAAAGTGAAGTTCTGAATATTCGACACTGGGCTTATCGGGGCAACCCCGTAATAAGTGGAATTGTAGACTGTGATGTTGCCTCCTTCCGGCGGTATCTTCACGTCAACAGTTATGTTAAGGTCGTCTATGCCAGTCAATATTTGACCTGCGCTAGGATAGACGCCTTCGGTTACGTTGGTTACGAACATGAATTCGTCGTAGAGTATTGTGATGTTTTGAACCACGTCAAACACGTCTGTCCATGAAGTAGAGTTGATAGACAAATTCGGCACAATTAGTCCTTTGGTAGCGTTTGTGACTGTTAGAGTGTTGTTTCCAAGCGATAAGCTACCGCCAAAGTAGTTGGCAATCGCTGTGTGCGTATAGTCATAGGTACAGTTTGTGGAATACAGTATCTTTATGACTGTTCCCGCTGCTGGAACCGAAGCCGCACGAATTGTAACGTTTCCGTGTCCTGTGGCGTTAACATATAATTCGTAGGGTTCATAAGTCGACAAACTGCTACCAGAATAGTATGGCGATCTTGCCGGATATTTCAGTTCGCCGCCCCACATGACGCGTTCGCTGAAATTGCAGTAGCTCTCCCAGATTGGCGCATACGTGACTGGTCTATGTACAAGTGTTATGTTCAAGTCTGTTCCCGCGTCTGCCGCGGTTTTTTCTGCAGTGGTTACGTTGTGGAATTGTACCCATCTTCGTGTGTCTTTGTGTATTGCACTGTATAAGTCCCATGGATTCATGACTTCTTCGACTTGATACTCAACTTCAGCATCAATATTGTTTGAGCCGCCGCTTCTTCCTGCATCGTCTCCATCCCAAAGGTCAGTTACTCCGTAGACTGTGACACCCCGGAACTGCCTATCAAAATAGCGTCCACCCACAGAACTTCGTGTTTCAGTCAAGAAAAAGTCCCATTCACCAATCAGATATGGAGAACGGAATGGTTCACCACCAACACCATCAATACTATGCGTGTCGCCAGCCATTAAAGATTTCCACCACTGGTCTTGTCTTCCGGCATCAACACTCCAGTCTGAAAGCGCCGGCCAGAAAGCAGCCCAACCCACATATGCCAAGTCTGCAGAAATTATTTGAGCTAGGTCGTAGGTTCCGCTGGCGCCTGGTTGAGAACCGTAAGAAGAGTAGACGCTAGGAGGGGTTGTTGGGTTTAAGTGGTAATCACTGTCGTAAACTGTGCTTAAGGCGTAATCACCGCGATACAAGTGGACATAGCTTTGAAATGCGTTTGAGCCAGAGCTTGGTCCGAGGTCCCATTCTCCTCTGTTGCTAAATTGGATGATAAGCCCAGATTCTTGGGATTGCATTCCAGGAATCCATATGGGGCCTACCACGAATTTTGTTGTTGTAATTTTGATGTCTTTTAGAACGATCACTTGTTTCTTGACTTTGTTGAAAATTAGTGTAAATACAACGTCAACTAATGGCTCATCAGTGCCTGTTGTGTTGCTTGTTTGTATCCAATCTTTAACATGATTTACAGTTCTTGCAATGTACATTCTAGGTCCATTATATAAAACGCGAATTGCATCGGTTGTTACTGTTCCGTTGGTTTTTCTTCCACCAGTATGAGTCTCTGATGTTGGGTCACTGATTAAGCGCCCAGGATCTCTCGGGTCTTCTTCGTACTCGTATGTGGGTCCACCAGAAGTGCCTCCATACCAATCGTTGTCTACTCTTATCCAATCGTTTCCGTAGTCGGTTAAGTCAGCGTGTAATGCGCATGCCCAAACATTCCGGTTTTGACCTGTTGGAACGTGGTAGTATGTTATGTTGATTAGCCATCCTTGGCTCCATTTATGCTTTGGTATATCTGCAGGTACGGATGAACCTGCAGGAGGTGCAAAGGGGTCTCTTGTGCCATATTCAAGACCTATATTGTATGTTGATCTGCTGTCTATCATTTCGCCGAATTTCGAGAAACCAATTTTCAGGTTTTTCTTTTCAAAGGGATAAAGTGAGTAATAATCGCTTTCCAGTACGCCTGAAACGTTTGTGTACCAACTGTCAGGGTCTGTTGCGGTTACTTGTCTTATTAAAAGCATTGGTGCAAAGATTGAAATTGCAAATGATACGGCAACTAGTACAGCAAGTATTTTCTTTCTTTTCTCCATTTTCATTCCTCTTTTAGGTCATGTATGAGAGCGTGGCACGTTTATTAAAAATTTTTTAGAGGTTCTGATTCAGAATTAGAATAGAAACAAAAAAATTACTCAGACAAAAAACAAAACTAACAAAAACGTTTCGAATTATTCAATTTTCTAAATCTAAAAAGCAAAATCACATAGTTAACAATCGTTGAAAAAAGCCGCATCTTACTAGCGCCACCCTTTTTCCCATAGTCAAGAAGAATCGGAACTTCAACAACTACGCCTCCAGAACGCACCACCTTAAGCAACAACTCCAAAGAAGCAGTAAAGCCCTTAGATTCAATAACGCTGTCTTTAAAAGTGTTACTAAGCCGCTTAAGCAGAACAGCTCTAAAACATCTAAAACCGCTCGTTGCATCTTTCAAGGGCAACTGAAACAGTTTTCTAACCACAAGATTAATTGCCTTACTTAAAATCACACGATGCAGAGGCACATTCAATTGTACTCCACCTTTTACATAACGAGAACCCACCACAACATCCGCATTTTCAGCAGCAAGCAACATATCCAAAACATGCTTCGGATTATGCGTATTATCGGAATCCATAATTACCACGAAATCATCTTCAAAAGACTCCTCTGCGGCGGCAAGCAAGCCAGTTCTTAAGGCAGCTCCTAAACCCATATTACGAGAATGACCGAGGATTTCGACCGGATAATCCAATGACAAATCTTTAAGAACCTCACATGTTCGGTCGTAACTTCCGTCGTTAACGGCTATGATTTTGTAGGGAAGTTGAGGTCCAAGAACCTCGTTTATTGAGTGGACTAGAGGTTTTACGTTCTTCTCTTCGTTAAAGCATGGAAGAATTATGAAACACTTCATTTAGCATTCACTTTATGAACGTCGCTTGAAGTTCTGGAGGCGGAGAAAAAGAGTTTTAAGGAGACTTCAGTTTCCGACTTAGAACACTACGCTTTGCCCTTTTTGAACAAGAAAATTCTCCCAGCAGAAAGAAAACTCAAAGGTGTCTCAGCTAATCTATAATCTATTAACTCAGCCAAAACAGATGCAACCAACGACAGAAACGACAGAAAACTCGCAGAAAACAGTATACTCTTAGACATAAAGTAATAGACTTTTTTGTTAAAGGAGGCAGAATAAGTTTTTAATCCAAAAAAGGTTACTGGCAGAGAAAGATCCACGGCACGCCAATAGACGAAGTGCGCCCCTGCCATTCTGAATTCATCAATGTACTTTCGCATGGTTCTTATTGCAAGATGCCTTGTACGTCTTATTATGGCTAAATCAGGTGCTGTTTCAAACAATAATATATGCCCACCAGTTTTTGTCACTCTAACCATCTCATACACTGCGCTTCGCCAATCGTCATCATTAAACACGTGCTGCAGCACTGTTATGCAGTTAACAAGGTCATATGTTTCATCTGGAAAATTCAGTTTTGAAACATCCATTACGTGAAATTCAACATTTCCCAAATTATGCTTCTTGGCATTTTCTCTGGCCAAAAGAATCATTTTTGGACTTACGTCGATGGCCGTCGTTGAACTGAATTTCTTGGCGAAAAGTATTGACCATTTTCCTGGGCCACATCCTACATCGAGAATTTTCGCAGATTTATCCAACTTAATTACGTCATCTATAACTTTCAATACAAAATCGCATGCCCTCTTATCAGCATAATCAGCAAGCCAGTTCCTTGCAACTTTTCTCCATTTTTCCACGCGAAGCATCTTCTCAAAATCTTTAGCCTCCAAAGCCACGAAGTCCCAGTATTTTTCTAGTTCTCCCTCTTCCAAAAAGTAAGTCTCCTCCAGAAAGATTGTTTAGCGAACCTTCGCTTACGAGAAACTACTACGAATGCTGGTGCAAGAGTAAAAACTGAAACGAAACTGACTATAGACACCATTAAGCCCAAGTCGGCGTAGTGTTGACCAGTAAAGTAAATGGTCACAGTAGATTGTCCAGTTTTGTTTATGTGAAAGCTATTAACAACTGAATAGGCAAGGTTTGAAGAAATTTCGTCTCCATCCACAAAGGCTTTCCATAGCGAATTGTAGGTGTCTGAAAAAATCAGGGTGAATGGTTCACTGGCATCAACATGCACTCTGAAAAGGCACGAGTTCACTTGTTCGTAGCTAATTGACACTTGTGGATCTCTAAAACTAAATAGGTCGTTTAATGCTAGGTAGGTTTCTCCTTCCTTAAGCGAGTAAATAAGAAACTCGTCAAGCTCAACTAGCCCTACTCCACCCACACTTATGGAATGTTCTCCCGCCTCAAAGAAAATGGGGCCAATTTCGCACCATTCAAATTGGCTAGTTGGACTGCTGCAGGAAATTGGGTAGAGGTTGCCGCTCACATTAAAATACAAGGTTCCGTGGCTTGGGCCTTTTGCAATTCTTGCAGCTAAGATATAGTTTCCTTCTCGTGGAATTGTTATTTTTGCTGAAGAAGAAGTCGCTCCAGGTGAGAAAGCTTGGAACTCCCATAGGCTTACGCGGTCATGAATCGAGAAAGCCGTAACGTAGATTCGAAGCTTATTTGTCTCTACAGACTCTGCAAAGACATGAGTTCTATCGAGTGCGTTGTTTTCTGTTACTTCTATTTGAGTGACCCAGCCTGTGCCGTTCCAAGTTTGTATGGAATAATCTTTTGCATACGCATTTTCAAAAAACAAATGGACACCAAGAAGTTGTTGTGGCTCTTCCCATGTTAATTCTAACCATTGGGGTACCACACTTTTTTCAGAAGCCCATCTAGTGTGCATGTCATCATCATTTGCATATTGTGCGCCGAATGAATAATCGTCCGCCCAACTTATGGAGCTGGCGTTTGCAGAAGCAAAAGGAGCAACATTCAAACCTAAACTTTCTGAACGAACCACATATCCATTACAGGGTTTTACAGTCCAAGTCCAGCTTTTACTGCAAGAATCCAAAAAGACGCTTTCCGCTTCATAAAGATACAAAATGCGACCTTGAAAATTCTGCAAGGCTTGCATTATTTCATTTATTCTAGATTCAAGTTCAGAAGATTTGACAACGGCTATTGCGTCAATGTCGTTGTAGCCGGTTCCATCATTTTCAAGAGTGACTGAATGGCTGCCCTTAGCGAGATCTAACCTTGTTATATTAACCCAAGCAAGTTTTGACCACAGAGAAGCCTCTGTACGAATTTCTTGAATGGGCTCGCCATCAACGTAAATGTTCAATTTCCCACGAGAAGGAGCAAATCCTATTCTCAGCCAAAGATCATGATATCCAGCTGTATCTAACTCGAAAGGCAAGTCAATTCTGTTTTTTCCAGATGTTGTTAATGTGTCACCGCCCAAAACAGAAGCGCCTACTCTTCTCCAAGAAGCCATCTTCACCCAATAGGCTGTGTAATTTATGCTTGGAACTCCATAGATTCCTGCAAAAATAAAATTCTTTCCGCCAGTAAAAGAGAGCATCGCCAAATCCAGAACGTCGGAGTTGATAAAGCTCACGGCTTGAAACTTATCAAGAGTTTCGCTTTCAAAAGAACCACTATCACTTAAGACGGATGCGAAGAATAAAGTGGTCTCATTTAAATTGAAACCTTCAATTTTGCATAATGCATCAAAAGATTCTAAACCACCCACAGCAAACATGGAATTAGTTACTGCAAAGATTCGAGGCATCGCGTATTCGTTTTGAAGAATAATTGCTGTATCATTGTAGATTGTTTGGTAACCTTCTTGGTTTAGGAAAAATTCGCGAGTTTTATCGGTTGCATAGGGCGGTATGACAATGTACTTGTAAGCGAACGGTCCTAAAATCTTAAACAAGTTATCGGTTAAATGTTCTCTTGCAAGTCTAAACCTTAAATGGTCAACAAATTGCCGAGGCATAAAATCCCATCCACCATCTTGAAGCACCGGCTTGTCATGTATGAATACGCTGTCAAACCCTATGTCGTGTCCCCAACCAATAGTGGTCCACATTGCGCTTGAGGCAAAGTCTGAGTGTTCATCGGGCGAAACCATCCACTCATGAGAACTTCTACCCACCGAAACAACTTTGTAGTCATCATTTTGAAGCGAAAGCCACTCGTAGGGTGCCAAATACTGCTTTGGCGGCGTATAAACTTGCAAACCTTGAGAGAAAAACCAAAAGCACGAAAGAAAACCGCTGAGAAAGATGAGAATAAGAAAGATTACGCCTAGAAAATCGAGAACTTTACGAAATTTCTTTAAGAAAACATTAAAAGAGTCAACGGAAAAAGCAAATCTTCTATTCTTAGAAAACCTACTCGTATCCAACTTTACTTTGAACAAAAATTCGTCCGTTTGAACATGTTTTTTCTTTTTGATATAGTCAATCAAGTAACATGTCAAAAGTGAAATAAAAAATGCGTGAGAAAAGATAGCCATCATAACCCATCGGTTTGCGGCTCTAAAAATTGCGAAGTGGGGAATGTTAAGCCATGCCCAAATAAACACTTGCCCAAGAGGTGAGTTGGGACCTTTTGCGATAAAAATTGAAATCAACATGGAAACAGCGAAGAAAATTGTGTATCGATTTCTACGAATTAAAAGCACGCAGTAAGCAAGAAAGAAAATGACGAAAAGAAGACTATACAATGGAAAATCTAATACGCCTATTTCAGAATACACGTCTAAAATGTTAATGTAACCCCACCGTTCTACAGCCCTCAAAGTAAAAGCGTCACTAATGTTTGAATAACTGCAGAGATAAGCATCTTCTAATGGATACTCATAAGAAGGATGAAAATAAGGCGACCTAACATTCATAAAAAACGGAATCAGAAAGAACGCAGAAAACAAAAAAACAACCAATGCAGACGGCAAGCACACTTTAAGAAAACGCAGAAAACGAATCTTCGCTGTCTCCATCTTTGTCGGATATAATATGAAAAAGACTACAAATAGTATCAGGAAGACCCCATAAATTACTATACATTCAGGATGAAAACTCGTTGCAAAAAGACTAAGGCTAATGGAGAGTAAAAGAACATCTCGAAGTTTACCTGTGCTCAGCGCCTTATCCAACGTTATAAAGATTAATGGAGCTAAAGCGTAGCTGAAAACTATGTCAACATGAGCTTCGGTTAACTGAGAAAAAAGCCACTGGTTTAAAATGTAAACTAAGGAAGCCGCAAGCGATGCAGCGTGAACTCGCGTGTGTCGATAAGCAAATATGTACATGGAAAAGCCAGCGGTCAAATAGGACAAGAACATGAATGTCTTGATAGTCCATGAAGGATCTCTAAAAATGGAATATAACAGCATTAGAAAAAAGTCCATGAAATTTATCCCTTCAACAAAACCGAAAGAGTAAGGACGCCACATTAACAACCATCTAAAATCTTTACCATACAAATAAGCTCTTGAGATGAAACCGAGAACATCGCCGCCTCCTGGCCATTCGTCGGTGAAGAGGAAATTTCTGAAAATAATAATAGCAACTGCTAATATTGCTAGGAAGTTTAAAATGGCAAATTTGTTTTTTAGGGCAACATTCTTTATTGTTTTGATTCCGCGTTTTTCAGAAAATGCATGTAGCAGACTGGAAGAAAGCCCAAGAAGATAGGCTGCAAATTCAAAAAGCTTCATCAAAGCAAAACCTATCATTGAGCCTAAACTGCCGAAGACTGGTCCAACATCGTTAAGGGATGTTAAGCGCATGCTAAAATATCTTCTAACAGTACCAGCCGGGTCTTTTTTTATAAGTTCAGGAATTGTTCCGCCGTAGTAGTAAGCTTTAAACAAAATTTTGCTTATAGAAAGTTCACCTTCAAAATGAAATATTTCGTAGTCTATTCTGCCGATTTTGTAATCTTTCCTTTTAAACCGTTGAAAAAAATCAAAGTCCTCCCCACACACCAGATTTTCGTCATAACCACCGGCTTGTAAAAACGCCGCCTTTCTGAAAAAACGTGGAATTTCTACAAATTCACTGTGTATATATAAGGAGGCTTTTTCTTTTTTTCGCCACTCACTCAGCAAGCCTTGAGCAATAGGCTTTTCGGGTATAATTACCGCGTCCACGTTTTTTTGTAAGCATAGATTCACGCATGCTTCGATTATTTTAGAGTTTAAGGTCATATCTGAAT
>JAIMAA010000038.1 GCA_023512225.1 Candidatus Bathyarchaeota archaeon | reverse complement strand
GGTCTGGAGCACAATAGACGAAACAGCCCACCAACCAAACGAATATGCAAAAATTGAAAATATGGTTAATGACGCCAAAATTTTCGCTTTCTTAGCTGTTTCAGAGTAATCATATGGAAAGATTTATATGGATGGATAATCCATCCAACATCTATGCTCAACCCACTAAAAAATTCACGTGCAGTAGCTTTTTTTGGCGTTTTAACAGGGTTATGTTTGGCGGTTCAGTTGACTCCAAGGCCGCCTAATGTTGAGTTTACTTCTCTTTTTTCGTTTACTGTTGGTTTTTTGTTCGGTTCGTTTGTTGGAGCGTTTTTTGGAAGTTTTGTTATGTTTGTTAATGGGTTTTTTTCGCCGTGGGGGTTTGCTGGTTTGAACATGCCTTTTCAAATGTTAGGGATGAGTGTGGTTGGCGTGGCTGGTGGTCTATATAGGAAATATACGCAAAAGCCAAGTCCATCCGAAACCGCAGTTCTCGGGGCAGCTTTAACTGTGTTTTATGATTTGGTAACCAATCTTGGAATGGCTCTTTTCTATATGATTATTGGAACGAATCCAACTTTAGCCGTGGTAACCGCTCTTGGTTATGGCACGCCATTTTCACTGATACATATAGCCTCGAACATAGCGGTGTTTGGTTTAGCTTTCTTCCCGTTAATCAAAGCGGTGAGTCAGCTTCTGGTGGTGGAAAAGATTGGTTGAAAAAAGAACAATCGTGTTCATAACCTTGGTAATTATTGTTTGGGCATCGATAACGTCAGGATTTGCAGCCTATTACTACTTAGAGCAGGCGAGATATCAAGAACAGCTTCATAATCAGCAAAAATTGTTAGACACCATAACAAGAAACTATGACGTATCTGCGAATAGATGGAATTTGTTATCTGGAGACTACGGTGTATTACTTGGAGATTATCAATTTTTCTCTGGTGACGATTACTCTTCACTAATGAGCAGATATGAAGCACTGCTTTCCAATCTACAAGAAAATTACACATCTACCCTGAATGCGTTTCCAGAACTTAATACCACATATAATGCTCTATTGAGCAATTTCCAAACACTAAACGAGAAAAGCACAGTAACTAAAGAAGAGTTCGGTTCGTTGCTTGACGATTTTTACACTCTGCTCACGACTCTAGCAAAAAAGGAACTAGAAGTTTACGTAGGCGAATTAGGCGTGATAAACGTAAGCTTATGTATTGATTATGGCAACCAAACCACAGAATGGCACAATAAAACTAGCACAGTAGCGGGCACAACGTTGTTTGATTTAACACGAAAAATTGCAGACGTAGAATACTCGTATTGGGCAACAATGAAACCAGGTCACATTTTTTTGAATTCAATCAACAATCACGCAGAAGGATACTGGGTATGGTACTATTGGGATGAAACAAAAGGCGATTGGATTTTTGGGCCTGTTGGTTGTGACGCTTGGATTTTAAAGGATAGTGGAACCTATAAATGGGAATATAAGATGTGGTCTCCTTAATATCCAACCAAAATGATTTATTTTAGTGTGGAATAACAGAATTTAAATTTCCCTCATAAATATCTCGCGAAGGTTGATGAACATTGACCATCACCTCAAAATTATTCAATGTTGTATACAAAGAAGGAAGGAAAAATCTTCTCGAAAACGAAGCTAAAACTGTATGTCTAGAGTACGGGATTCCTGTTACGAAGTTTGAATTAGCTAAAAACGAGGTGGAAGCTGTTAAGTTTGCAGAAAAAATAGGATATCCTGTAGTTTTGAAGATTGTTTCGCCAGACATTCTTCATAAATCCGATGTCGGCGGAGTAATTGTCAACCTAAAAGACGCAAAAGAAGTTCGAAACGCCTACAAGCAAATCCAGCAAAACGTCAAAAAACATAAGGCAAAAGCAAAAATTACTGGCATACTCGTACAGGAAATGGCTCCGCTATCAACAGAAGTCATAGTCGGCGCAATCAAAGACTCACAGTTTGGGCCGTCAATAATGTTTGGACTTGGTGGAATTTTTGTGGAAGTTCTGAAAGACGTGACTTTTCGTGTTGCGCCCATAACTGAAGATGAAGCTCGAGAAATGATTACGGAAGTTAAGGCGTATCCACTTTTGAAAGGGTATAGAAATCAGCCTCCAGCGGACATTGACGCTATAGTTAAAATCTTGTTGAATACGTCAAAACTTGTAATGGAACATCAAGAGATAAAAGAGTTGGACCTGAACCCGATAATGGTTTACGAGAAGGGAGCAAAAACAGTAGACGCGAGAATAATCCTCGAATAAACATGAAAGTTTAATTAGGAAGAAAACCTTTTCAGATGTGCAAAATCCACAAAAACGCCAGTTTAAAAGCGTAGCTGCATCTTTCAACATTGAATAATTAGTAAAGCTAATCAAACAGATTCAAGGAATGGACAGACAAGAGGAAGAGCGGTTGTCAAAGCAGCAGAAAACCCAGAAAATCCAAGAGTTAACTCAAAAGTTTCTGGCATTAAAAGAACAAAAAAGCAAGCTAGATGCAGAAGCAGAGGATTTGGCAGAAAAAAGAGACAAACTAAACACGCAGTTTAAGAAAACACGCGCAGAGATAACCGAATTAAAAGGTGAAAGAGACAAACTAAACGCGGAAGTAAAAGAGCTCAAACAGCAAAGAGAAGCATCAAAAAAAGAAATCCACGAAAAAATCGAAGAAATAAAGAGACTAAAAGAAGAAATCAAGACTTTAGCGCCAAAAAAACCTCCCAAAAGTTTTCAAACTTTACAAAAAGAAATTGAAGACCTTGAGTGGAAAATTCAAACGACATCATTAGAGTTACGAGAAGAAAAGGAACTTGTTGAAAAAGTTAAACAACTAGAAACTCAACTAAGTGTCCATAAAAAACTTAATCAGTTGAACCAACAAATCTTGAAGTTACAAATTGAGATTAAAACTCTCAGAGACCAAGGCAAACTTCGGCATGAAAAACTAATGGAAACTGCACAAAGAAGCCAAAAGCTTCACGAAAAGATGCTAGAGAAAATTGAAGAATCCAAAAAAATCAAAATAGAAGCTGATAACATGCACAAGCTCTTTTTACAATCAAGAGAAAAGACAAATCCCCTTCACAGGCAAATGACAGAGATTTCAAACCAGATAAAAAGGCTAAAAGAGGAAATTCAAGAAACAGAAACCAAAGAAAAAAAGGAGACAGAAGAAATTCTTCGTGAAAAACTTGAAAGCCAAGCAAGAGAAAAACTTAGACGCGGCGAGAAATTAACATGGGAAGAGTTTCAACTGCTAGCAAAAAAGGGAATGAAAGCACAAGATTAAAGTAAAATACTCTTAATTAACTATTGGAGAATAGAGACTCAGATGGCAGCCGAAGAAGCTGAAGAAAAACAGCTGAAAAGAATTCTTATTTTATGCGTGGACAGAGACGGCGATTTAGGAATAAAAACTAATGTCAAAACCCCAGTTATTGGAAGAGACGCAAACCTTAACGCCGCCGTGGCATTAGCCCTAAAAGACCCAGAAGAGCCAGACGCAAACGCAATGTTCGAAGCAGTGAGCATATATGACCGATTAAAAAGCGAAAACAAACCCGAAGAAACTTTTGAAATAGCAACAATAGCTGGCTCTGAACTTGGCGGGGTCGGCGCCGACCGAAAAATAGTCGCTGAACTAAGCGAACTTTTGAATTCTTTCTCTGCAAATGAAGTAATTTTGGTTACAGACGGATATTCTGACCAGGCAGTTCTGCCGCTCATAGAGTCTAGAGTGCCGGTTACATCAGTTAGGAGAATAGTTATAAAACACAGCGAGTCAATCGAGGAAACAGCCGCCTTGTTCACGCGTTATCTTAGAATGATTATGGAAAACCCACGATATTCCCGCATCGCATTAGGCTTACCTGGATTGCTCATCCTAATATGGGGAATTCTCTCATTCTTCAATCTGCTCTATTACTATTGGATAGCTTTCATTTTCGTCGTAAGCTTATTCCTCCTCGTGAAAGGCTTCGGAATTGACAAAACAGTAAAGAATTTTTACCGATGGATAAAGGAATATTCGCCGCCGCCCCTCCCAGTGCAAATTTCAAATTATACTGCAGTCGCCGGAGCCTTATGCATAGGCATTGGCATTTTCCTTGGATGGACCAATGCTGCATCATTTGTCGCAATGCAGACGCCGGCACCAGTGGACATGGCTGGTTGGCTAAGCATTCTACCAAAACTAACTGGATACTTCATCAAAGGGTCTATGGACCTTATAATAGTCGGGATTTCTGTAACGTTACTGGGAAGAGCCATACGTTGGTATTTTGAGCGCGACAGCAGATTACTACGCAATGCTGCCTTAATCGCTTCTGTTGCTTGGTCCAGAGTAATTCTTGATGAAACTGCAACCGTGCTAATCAGACCAGAGTTGGGATACGACAAGTTGATTCTCTCCATCGTTGTCGGCATCTTGATAGGCATAGCCTCGGTTCTAGTTGTATTCGTGGTTCACAGGTCTGCAAGAGGATTTTTTGAGAAGACGGAAGAGCAGGTTGGAGAACTTGGAGAAGGCTAAAATCGCCATCATCGGCGGAACAGGATTTGAAAGCTTTTTCAAAAACGCTAAGCAGCTACGCGTTGGAACACCTTACGGAATAGCTCCGCCGCTGTCCATCGGAAGCATAGAGGGCAAAAAAGTTGTTTTTCTTTCGAGGCACGGTCCGAAGCACTTGATTCCGCCACACAAAATAAACTATAAGGCGAATGTTTATGCTTTACATAAAGTTGGTGTGACGCGAATAATAGCCATAAACGCTGTAGGCGCGATAAACCGTGATTTCAAACCCAGCGACATTGTTATCCCTCACGATTTTATCGATTTCACGAAATTGCGTTCTACAACCTTTTACGATGAAGCCCCAGTCACCCACATTGATGTTTCTCAACCATATTGTCCAGAAATTCGCAAAATTTTGGTTGAAAACGCAAGAAAAACTGGATTAAAAACACGGGATAAGGCTGTGTTGGTGTGCACTGAAGGGCCTCGCTTTGAAACTCCAGCAGAAATTGAGATGTTTAGACGTTTAGGATGCGATGTTGTGGGGATGACGGGAATACCTGAGGCTGTGCTTGCACGCGAGCTGGAAATGTGTTATGCGGGTTTCTGTTACGTTTCAAATATGGCTGCTGGCATGCAAGAAAAGTTGACTACACACGAAGTTCATGAAATCTGTGAACCACTTATGCCTAAGCTAGAGCAAGTTTTAATTGAAACCATTAAAGTTTTACCCCTAGAACGTGGGAATAACTGCCCATGCGCTAGTGCCCTTCGAAATGCAAGGTGCAAATGATGTTTAAAACCTTACTCTCAGTCATTGGAGCATACAAACTCTACGAAAAGTGGCTCTGGCATCAAGTTAAGAATGGTGGAAAACTAGAGCATATAGCGATAATCTTGGATGGAAACAGAAGATGGGCTTCTGGGAAAGCTCTTGACCCATGGCTTGGACATGAAGAAGGAGCAAAAAAAGTTGAAGATTTAATTGACTGGTGCCAGAAGCTTCACGTCAAATCGATAACGCTGTATGCATTCTCGACAGAGAATTTCGTTAGGCCAGAAAATGAAGTTGAAGAAATAATGCGCATTGCAGAAGAGGAATTTCGAAAAATTTTCACCGACGAGCGCATACACAAAAACAAAGTGCGCGTAAAAGTGATTGGTAGGATAAATCTGTTGCCGGAGAGTTTGCAGAAATTAATAATTGATGTGGAAAAGGCTACAAAAGATTATGACCAGCATTTCCTAAACATCGCTTTTGCTTACGGAGGAAGAGCGGAAATTGTTGATGCCGCAAGAAAAATTGCCGAGAAGGTACAGGAAGGCGAAATAGACCCTAAAAAAGTTGACGAGCAACTTTTTGAGCAGTACTTGTATACTTCCTATATGCCTAAACAAGATCCAGACTTGATAATTAGAACATCAGGCGAAGAAAGGCTAAGTGGATTTTTGCTGTGGCAATCCGCTTACAGCGAACTTTGCTTCTTAGATGTGTACTGGCCTGATTTTCGTCTAATCGACCTTTTGCGCGCAATTAGAACCTTTCAAAAACGTAAAAGACGTTTTGGCGCTTGAAAAGAAAAATTAAGCTCTTTTCTTTGCGCTCACAATAGATATGACATCCCTGTCTTTGAGTATGTAGTTCTCTCCGACGCGTTTTTTCTCTCGTGCTTCAACTGCGTAGATGAAGCCTTCTCCAAGTTCCGTGTGAATAATGTAAGCAAGTTGGCGCGCAGACGTGCCATAGGGTACAAGGTAAGCGTCGGGTAGAACTCTTCCATCGTGGTCTGCTAGGTGCTCCAAATCCTCTACTGGGTAAACTGTAATCATATTTAAGAGTTTGAAGAAAGCTGTGTTTATTGCATCCTGAACGCCTGTCGAACCATTCTTAAGAAGAATCTTCTCTCTGATTGTTTCCAACGCTTTAATTTGGCTCTCTGTTAATTTTTCCGGCTTGATTATTTTGAAGTTGCAATCTCCTGGTCTGTAATCTATTAATTGTTTTTCAGCTCCTCTTCTTAATGCAAGCTCCGCTTCTGCACAACAAGGAACAACTATATAGTTTAGTTTTTTGAGTCGTTCCAAGTTTTCTTCTGCAGTAGGCACATCTATTTTGTTTGCTGCAATTAGCATGGGTTTGGCAATTTGCCTCAGCATATCCACAAATTTTAGGAAGTCTTCTTCACTCCAAGCCGTGGGTTTTTCAGCGTTCAGCCCTGTCCTTCTGGCTGCTTCAAATATGTGGCTTCTTCTTATTGCTAAACCGCTTAGTCGTTCTTCCAGCATTGAGAAAAGGTCTTTTGTTTCAGATTCTGATGTTCTAGCGATTTTAGGCCAGTCGCGTTTTAGTATGTTTGCCATCCACATGGTTATTTCATGTTCTAAGAAACGAACATCCTCCACTGGGTCATGTTCTCCAGCCTTGCATAGTCTTCCTTCGCAGTCTGTTCCGCCGGAAACGTCAACAATGTGGATTAGAGCGTCTGCTTTTCTGATTTCGTCCAGAAACTGATTACCTAAGCCTCTTCCTTTCCAAGCGTCTGGAACAAGACCCGCGCAGTCAATGAACTCTATGGGAATAAGCCTTATGCCGTCCAAGCATAGCGAGTTGACAGGGTTGTCTTTAACATTAAATTCTTCATGGACGCATGGAGTCCGCACATAGCCGACGCCTCTGTTCGGCTTTATCGTTGTGAAGGGGTAGTTTGCAATTTCAGCGGGCGCTAAGGTTGCAGCACAAAAGAAAGTGGATTTGCCAGTGTTTGGTTTTCCAACTATACCTAACACTCTTGAGTAGGACTTCTGCATTGGGATTCCTTTACAGAATACTACAATAATTAATTCTATATGGTTTGTGCTTTCATCATCAAATAATATAAAAGCATGAAAAAGTATAAGTCACCAAATGCGCTGAGGGAAAAAAGTTCATGTTAAATCTGTCAAAAGAAAAACACGTTGAAATGCTTAGAAAAATGCTTGAGATTCGTTTTTTTGAAGAGAAAGTTTTTGAACTTTACGCTCAAAATCTTGTTCCAGGCACGATTCATCTTTATGCCGGAGAGGAAGCAGTGGCGGTTGGTGTTTGCAGCAACCTCCGACAAGATGACTATATTACAAGTACGCATAGAGGACATGGACACTGCATAGCAAAAGGCGCCGATTTAAAGCGGACAATGGCTGAAATTTTAGGTAAAAAAACAGGCTACTGCAAAGGTAAAGGCGGTTCAATGCACATAGCAGACTTCAGCATAGGCATGTTAGGCGCAACTGCAGTCGTCGGAGCTGGAATACCCATAGCGGTGGGTGCAGGCTTATCAATAAAACTTAGACGGACAGACCAAGTTGTAGCATGTTTCTTTGGGGAAGGTGCTTCAAATCAAGGCACATTTCATGAAGGCATAAACATGGCGTCAATATGGAAACTGCCGGTAATATTCGTCTGCGAAAACAACCTCTATGCTATGGGGACACGCCAATCAATAGTTATGAACATAGAAAATATAGCCGATAGAGCAGTAGCTTATGGCATTCCAGGCGGTGTTGTAGATGGCAACGATGTTCTCGCAGTCTACGAAGTCACAGAGAAGGCTGTTGAAAGAGCCAGAAAAGGCGAAGGCCCAACACTAATCGAATGCAAAACTTACAGGCATAAGGGGCATTCGCGTGTTGACCCGGCAAGGTATAGACCTAAAGAAGAAGTTGAAGAATGGTTAGCAAAGGACCCGATTAAACGTTTCAAAGAAAAACTCATGCATGCAAGGATATTGAATGAAGCTGAAATTCAGCACATTGAAAGGGAAGTTTTGGTTGAAATTGAAGAAGCAGTCAAGTTCGCTATAGAAAGTCCGTTTCCAGAGCCGGAAGAAGCGTTGGAGGATGTTTACGCTTAAGTTTGGAGAGAGAAAGGTATGAGAAAAATAACGTATAAAGAAGCCTTAAGAGAAGCCTTAAAAGAGGAGATGCGTCGAGACCCAACGGTTTTTCTGTTAGGTGAAGATATTGGCAGGTACTGGGGAGGCGCTTTCAAAGTAACTGAAGGTTTGTCGGCAGAGTTTGGAGATGAAAGAGTCCGCGACACACCTATATCCGAAAATGCCATAATCGGCACGGCTGTGGGTGCTGCGATAACAGGTATGCGTCCAGTTGCAGAAATAATGTTTGGAGACTTAACCGCCTTGGCGATGGACCAAATCGCAAATCAAGCAGCGAAAATACACTACATGTTCGGCGGTCAAATAAACTGTCCCCTTGTTATTAGAACACCTTTTGGAGCTGGGGTAAACATTGCATCTCATCACTCACAAAGTTTGGAAGCTTGGTTTATGCATGTTCCCGGCTTGTATGTGGCTGTGCCTTCCACGCCCTATGACGCGAAAGGGCTTTTAAAATCAGCCATACGTGGTGGCAATCCAGTTTTCTTTTGTGAACACAAACTTTTGTATCCAATCCAAGGAGAAGTCCCAGAAGAAGAATACACGGTTACTTTTGGAATAGCGGACGTGAAGAGGGAAGGAGCTGATGTGACGGTAGTAGCTACCTTATACATGGTTCACAAAGCCTTGAAGGCGGCAGAAATGCTTGAAGCAGAAGGCATAAGTGTGGAAGTTGTTGACCCAAGAACACTAACACCACTGGATAAACAGACAATAATAAAGTCAGTCAAGAAAACTGGAAGAATAGTCATAGTAAGCGAAGACTGCAAAACCGCGGGGGTAAGCGCCGAAATTGCGGCTGTAGTAGCTGAAGAAGCCTTGGATTATTTAGATGCTCCAATAAAAAGGGTGGCAGAACCAGACACGCCAATCCCGTTTAGTCCACCATTGGAGCAATACGTGATTCCTGATGAAAAGGCAATAATTAAGGCGGTTAAAGAGGTCGTCTAAGAATGGTTACGAAGGTTGTAATGCCAAAACTTAGTTTAACAATGAAAGAAGGCACCGTGGGCAAGTGGTACAAGAAAGAGGGAGAAGCCGTGGAGAAAGGCGAACCGATAGTTGAGATAATTTCTGAAAAAGCCACGTATGACTTGGAATCGCCTGCCTCTGGACTGTTGCGGAAGATTTTGGTAGAAGAAGGTGTTGATGCTCCGGTTGATGCTGTTCTAGCTGTAATAACAGGTCCAGATGAAGCGTTTTCTGAGGAGCAAATCCCCGCAGAAATACCTCAAGCCGCTGGGAAAGTAGAAGAGAAGGTGTTGGCTTCGCCGGCTGCAAAACGTTTAGCAAGAGAGCATGGAGTAAATTTATCGCTTGTTAAGGGCAGCGGACCGGAAGGGAGGGTGGTTGAAGAGGATGTTGAAAGATTTTTAGAAGAAAGTCGAGGAGTTTTGCCAAAAGTTAAGCAAATAATTTCATTAAGTGGTTTCAGAAAAACATCCGCTGAGAGGGTTTCAACAAGCTTCAAAACAGCTCCGCACAGTACAGTAGTAATGGAGGTTGATGTTTCTGAAGCTAAAGAATTGCATAATAGACTTCAAGTATCCTATACAACGATTATTGCAAAAGCTGTGGCAAAAGCATTAGTTGAACATCCATTGTTAAATTCAACGTTAGATGGAAATCAAATAAGAGTTTTTGAAGATGTAAACTTGGGCGTTGCCACTGCAACTGAGTATGGTTTAGTTGTTCCAGTCATCCATCATGCCGACAAGAAGTCTTTACGAGAAATCGATACCGCCATAAAAGGGTTAACGGAAAAAGCTAGACAAGGAAAACTATCCAAAGAAGAGCTAACGGGTGGCACGTTCACAATTACAAACCTCGGCATGTATGACGTCGAATTTTTCACGCCAATAATTAATCCGCCAGAAGCAGCCATACTTGGCGTAGGAAAGATAACAGAAAAACCTGTTGTGATTAATGGAAAAGTCGAGGTCAAGCCGAGAATTATGCTAAGTCTTTCGTATGACCACAGAATCGTTGACGGCGCGCCAGCCTCCGAATTTCTGCGAAAAATAAAGGAGGCAATCGAAAAAGCTTCAGAGTTAGAAAGCTGAAAAGGCTAAGATTCTTCACTTTCCACTTTTTCGGCAGTCTCCTCAACTTCACGTAAGCTTTTCTTGACAAGTTTCAATTTTACATCTTTTATCAGCGTTACTCCGCGACTGGAAAGTATGGAGCCTGCCCAAACCATTATGACAAAGATAAAGAATACTAAACAAGCGTTACTAAAAATTGTAAATGCACGGACGTAACTATCTGTTTCTCCAGGTTGAATAGGAATAAACTGGGGAATTTGCCAACCACTCAAAAACATTACAAACGCCAGCACCGCTGGGAGGATTATGAAGATTAATCCGATTATAAGGAAAGCGTATCCGGAAATTTTCTCAATTTTCTCAGCTTTCATGGAAAATCACTTGTTTTCCTTTTATAAAAACTTTTTACTCAGCAATGTTTGTTTTCTGCATAAAAATTGAAATTATCTATTGCGTAAGTTTTTGAATTGACATTTTTGCATGCTAAAGCGTATTTTGGAAAGTCTTAAGTGTTCGGTAATAGAAAGACGAGTGAACCAAAATGAAGACTGCCATGTACTACAGTCAACGAGATATAAGAATAGAGGAAATGCCCACACCAGAAACACGGGAAGACGAAGTTTTGGTGAAAATGAAGGCTTGTGGAATATGCGGTTCAGACCTTATGGAATGGTATTTGAAAACTCGCGCTCCACTTGTTCTTGGGCACGAACCCGCCGGCGTAATTGCAAAAAAAGGAAAGAAGGTAAGGAATTTTGATGCTGGCGACAGAGTTTTTGTTCACCATCATGTAGCTTGCTTGTCCTGTCATTACTGTAAACACGGCGATTACACATTATGCGACCAATTCCACAATACAAACATTAAACCCGGCGGATTAGCAGAATACTTCAAAGTTCCAGCGCCTAACTTGCAGATAGACACCTTAAAAATTCCAGAAGAAATGTCGTTTGAAGAAGCAACGTTAATCGAACCCATCGGCTGCTGCATGAGAGCTCTAAAGAAATGTAATCTTCAGAAAGGCGATTCTGTGGCGGTAATTGGCGCTGGAGCAACTGGAATAATTCACATGGTCTTAGCGAAAATTTTTGGAGCTACAAAAACGATTGTAAGCGATTTAATTGATTATCGCTTAAAAGTAGCGAAAAAATTTGGGGCAGATGTCGTGGTTAACTCAGAAAAGGAAAATTTGACTGACATTGTTAAGGCTGAAACTGAGGGAAGAGGTGTGGATGTGGCTGTAGTCACTGCACCAAGCTTGGAAGCCTACAAGGCTGGCTTAGGCGTTATCCGAAAAGGCGGAAAGCTCTGCGTTTTTGCTCCCACTGACCCGGGAAAATACTTACAGGTAAGCCCCAAAGAACTGTTTTTCTCTGAAATCCAAATAATCCCGTCCTATTCAACCTCACACTTAGAGACAAGAGAAGCGTTGAAACTAATTAAAGCAAGGAAAATAAAGGTGAAAGAATTAATAACTCACCGTTTTCCGCTTAAAGACGCAGCAAAAGCCTTTGAAACAGCTTTAAAAAACAAAGAAAGCTTGAAAGTTATCGTCTTAAATGAGGGATGAAAATGAAAGCAGCCATGCTTTACGGAGTAAAAGACCTCAGAGTAGAGGAAGCTGAAAAGCCTAAAACGGAAGCTGGTGAAGTTCTCGTCAAAGTGAAAGCGGCAACAACTTGCGGCACAGACCTAAAAATATTCCAGCGCGGTTACGTTGAAAAAGTCATAAAACTTCCAACAATTTTTGGTCATGAATGGGCTGGTGAAGTCGTTGAAGTGGGAGAAGGCTTGGAATGGCCGACAAAAGGAATGCGTGTTCGTGCTGGTAACAGTGCGCCATGTCTGCATTGCACAATGTGCCAGAAAGGCAAGTATAATCTTTGTGAGAATATGATTTGGCTTTGGGGCGCTTATGCAGAGTACATTAAGGTTCCGGCTCGCATGGTTTTAGTGAACATGCAAGAAATTCCAGAGCATGTTTCTTTTGAAGAAGCAGCCATCACTGAGCCTTTGGCATGCATTTTGCATGGTATTGAAGAGGCGGATGTTAAGCTGGGTGATTCTGTGGCGATAATAGGCGCTGGACCAATTGGACTGCTGCATTTGCTGACGGTTAAGAAAATGGGCGTAGAAAAAGCGATAATGATTGATCTTGTGGAGGAAAGGTTGGGCTTTGCGGAAAAACTGGGCGCTGACGAAACAGTTAACGCTGGAAAAACAGATGTTGTTGAAATTGTTCGCAAACTTACTCGCGGTTATGGAGCGGATGTGGTAATCGAAGCCATAGGATTGCCAGCCACATGGGAGCAAGCCCTTAAACTTGTCAGGAAAGGTGGAACAGTTTTAGAATTTGGCGGTTGTCCACCGGGAACGGAAGTAAAAGTTAACGCGGAAATGCTGCATTACGGAGAAGTGACGGTTATGGGTACGTTTCATACTACTCCTTTGCATTTTAGAAAAGCCCTCAACTTGATTGCGTCCAGAGCAATTGATGTAAGATCATTGATAACAAGGAAAATGAAATTAGACGATATCAAGGAAGCATTTAACATACTGTCCACATCGAAGACCGAAATTAAAATAGCTATAAACCCGTAAAACAGTAACAATGGAGTCTCTAATGGTTGAAGCTGACGGCTACATTTTAAGAATAGCCACCAAACAGTGGGTCGAGCAAGTCTTCAACATGGCAATCTACTACACCAGCGCTCGCAGAAAATGGAAATCAGGGCAAACCATACTTTTCATGCATAAGACCAGCAAAGGCGATGCTGTTGTAGGTTATGGAGAAATAGGAAACCTATACTTTATTGATGAGCTTTCTGAAGAAGAAAAACTTGAATGCGAAAAACACGGTTGGAAGAAGGCAATAGAATTCACTTATGTTAAAGAATTCGAAAATCCATTGTTAATAAAAGAAACATTTCTCAAAGATTTGAAACTTCGAGGAAAATACTTTCACGGTCTGCCCCTCAAAAAAGAACAAATAACTTCGATTATAAACCAGGCAGAAAACCGATGAGATGTAAAATTCACCAGAAACCTGGAATGTACTCTCTTGCTCGAAATTTCACGCCTATTTGTTGAGCAATCTTAGCAACTTTAGAAAGGTCAACTTCGGGAATATTCACCGCTGTAACTTCAACATCAAATTTTCCTTTAGCTTCTTCAATAAACGCCAATACACTGTCAAAAGCACTTTCAGATTTTGGTCTGCAAACTTGATTATATGTTTCTTTGTCGTGAGCATTTAGGCTAACGCTTAATTTATCCACACCGGCAGCCGTTAATTCTGTGATAATTTCTCTGTTTCTGTTGAGCAAAAGACCTTGACCGTTCGTGTCCACTCGGATGCTTATTGGCTTTCCATAATACTTCCGTATCCAACGCGCAACTTCTAAAAGACAATCCAGCCTTTCCAAGGGCTCGCCAAAACCGCAGAACACAATTTCACGCCAATTTTTCAGATTCAAAACTTTTTGAAGTTCTTCTATCACTTCATGTGTAGATGGGTCTCTTGATAGTTTAAGGTTAAAGCCACCAACACCTTGTTTAAATCGTCTTATGCAGAAATAACAGTTGTTAGAGCATCTATTGGTTATGTTTAGGTACAGATTATTTCCAAGCCAATAGACCACGCTTGGGCTTCTTTTCAAGCTACTCTCTTCCCTAAACAAACTCTAATAAGAGATGCTCAAAAATATACTGCTTCAGAGAATTTTAAAAGGCGAATGTTTTGACGCAGCAGCGGTCATAAGTGTTCTGCTTGTTTTAACAAAGAAGCTTCTGGAATAAATTTAAATGCAGATGCGAGTGTATGCATCTGTTATTGCAGAGGCAAAATCATGGTTAAGTACATTTTTATCACAGGCGGCGTGCTAAGTTCAGTTGGCAAGGGTATTGTAACTTCTTCGATTGGAAAAATGCTGCAGGCGCGAGGCTTAAAAGTAACCGTCATAAAAATCGACCCTTACGTGAATGTTGACGCTGGGACAATGAATCCATACATGCACGGCGAAGTTTACGTAACTGACGATGGCGGCGAAACAGACTTGGATTTGGGCTGGTACGAGCGCTTTCTTGATTTAAACTTACGAAAAGAAAACAACCTTACCACAGGTTTGGTGTATAGAGCAGTCATTGAGAAAGAACGACGCGGTGACTTTCTAGGAAGATGCGTTCAAATCGTACCACATGTAACAAACGAAATCAAACATCGAATCCGAGCAGTTGCCAAGGCTTCAGATGTAGATGTTGTTTTGACGGAAGTCGGTGGAACAGTAGGCGACATTGAGGGCTTACCATTTTTGGAAGCCATCCGTCAGATGCGCTTAGAAGAAGGCTACGAAAACACTTTGTACGTGCATGTTGCACTTGTTCCAGTTTTAGATGTTACAAAAGAAATGAAAACAAAACCTTTACAACACAGCGTCAACGAGTTACGGCGTATCGGTATCCAACCTGACACCATTGTTGCAAGAAGCCGGGAAATGATAGACTCTGAATCGTTAAGGAAAATAGCTCTTTTTGGAACAATCCCGGAAAACGCGGTTTTCTGCTCCTACAATGTCAAATCAGTCTACCAGGTTCCACTCATTTTGGACGAGCAGGGAATGGGCGATTTCATCTGTAAAAGACTAGGTTTTTCAGGGCGATTGCAGGATTTTAAAGAATGGAAAAAGTTTGTTGACGCTATATTAAACCCTGAACATGAAGTCAAAATTGCGCTAGTCGGCAAGTATGCTGGCTTAACAGATAGTTATGTAAGCATGAATGAGGCACTGCGACATGGAGGCGCAGCTTGCAAGACAAAAGTCTGCATCAACTACATAGAAGCCGAAAAATTTGAACAAAATCCAAAAGAAATGGAAATCTTGAAGAACTTTGACGGAATATTCGTACCCTACGGTTTTGGTCCAAGAGGAACCGAAGGAAAAATAATGGCAATCAGATACGCAAGAGAAAGCGACATACCCTTTCTTGGAATATGTTACGGTTTCCAGTTGGCGGTGATAGAATTTGCACGTAACGTGTGCGGCTTGAAGGATGCAAACAGCACAGAAATAAACTCAGAAACGCCTAACCCAGTAATCGACCTCATGCCAGAACAGCGCGGAATAGAAATTAAAGGGGCTACAATGCGGTTAGGCGCCCACAAAGTAATCATAAGACCAAAC
>JAIMAA010000037.1 GCA_023512225.1 Candidatus Bathyarchaeota archaeon | reverse complement strand
TTTCGCCTAACACATCTAAGGCATGGATTAATCGGAAAACATCAACGTAACCGTATTCTGCACCTGTGTGATGTGTGTCTCTCACGACGAAATCCAGTTTGTCCACGTCAACGGCGCTGCTGATTATTTGGTTTAAGAACGTTTTTTTGGGTTTGCGCAAAGTGCCTATTGCTAGTTTTCCTATTTCTTCTGGTTTGTGTCCAATTTTAGTAATTTTGTCTTTTAATTCGCTGTTTGTTATTATCCATTTTGTCATGTCTTCATGTGTTTTTCCAAGTTCTTTATCCAGCAAATGTTCAAAAACATGTGAGAAAGGTCCGTGTCCAACGTCATGAAGTAACGCTGCAATCCTAACCATTTCCGTTTCATCTTCACTGATTTTTTCTGATAAACCGGGGCTCTCGACAGTTTTTCCAGCTAGAAACATGACACCGATGGAATGTTCGAAGCGTGTGTGATTCGCTCCGGGATAAACGTATTCTGCGCCAGCCAATTGGCGGAGCCTATGTAATCTTTGAACGGGATATGAGTCTACGAGTTCTTTTTCTTCTTCAGTTATGTATACGTATCCGTGGACTGGGTCTTTTATTTCGCCCCAATAGTTTTTGGGCATCGGTTGTTTCTCCAATGTTTTAAATAATTATTAATGCATCTTCACTCTTATAATGCCTAACGTCTAAAAACGCTTGGGATTGAAACATGAAAGGAACAAGCATCTTTATTTGCATTGAAGGATTAGACGGGTGCGGAAAAACAACGCAAGCGAGACTTCTTGTGAGAAGACTCATAAAAATGGGGTATGATGCGGTTTACACGGCTGAACCAAGCCGAGGCAAAATTGGGAATTTTATAAGAAAATACTGTTTGCATGGTGGCAAGCGAATGTCCGTTGTTGTTGAGGCGCTGCTTTTTGCCGCTGACCGTTTTGAGCATGTAAAAGACGTGATACTTCCCGCTTTGGATGAAGGAAGTATTGTGGTTTCTGACCGTTACGTTTATTCTTCCATGGCTTATCAAGGTGCTGCCGGGCTTGACTTAAAATGGATTGAGATGATAAACGAGCATGCAATACGCCCAAACCTAGCAATCTTCATTGATGTTGAGCCACACACCGTAATTAAACGGTTGAAGTCTAAAAAGTCGGTGATGGAGAATTTGGAGACGCAGTTGAAAGTGCGGGATGTTTACATGAAGTTTGTTGGAAAAGGAGCGCTTATCAGAATAGATGGGAACAAGTCTAAAAAGGAAGTCGCGGATGCCATCTTAAAAGCTGTTATGAAACTCTTACGTGAGAAAGCCTAAGAAAACTCAAATGGCTTCAGCATTTTTCTCGGGGAAGTTTGGTTAATTTTGTTTGCAATAAGGTTGATTATGTCCTCTGGTGTTGTGTATTGGAGTCCTCTTTCATGGAAAACCTGTATTTCCAGCAAATCTTTGTTTGATGTAAAGCGGAGCATGTAATAGTCAAACTTTAACGGGTTCTTCTTTTCATTCTGTATCTTGTAGTATCTTACAGCACAGAAGAAGTCCATTATTCGACAAGGCTTCTTCCATATGGTCTTTAGCACCTTGTTTGTTTCTTCCTCGTCTAGATAATTGAAATTGTTTGTGTCAGCTATTCCCCAGTCAAAAATTACTTTGCATTGAGGCACCGATGGGTCGGCGATTTCCTCTAGATTGAAGGTTATGCCGTTTATCTTATGGAGTGTGCGTATTAATGTTTGCTGAAATCGTTTATTTGACACTAAAACAGTGAAGTGGGCTGCTTTGTGGATGTTCTTTGGGAAGTTCTCGTAGAGCCCAAGCATTTAAGAGTCGCCTAAGTTCTTTTGATTTTTCTTATTCTTTCAAGGTTTTCCAGTAATTCAGATAATACTTTGCCCAGTTTTTCGAGTTCTTCCACGTTTTTTTCTTGTTGAATCCTATTTTGTAATTCTTGCACTTTCGCCATCACTGTTGCTTCAAGCGTGTCCAGAACCATTGGGCTTGTCGCTTTTGTTGGCTCTTCTCCTTCTTTTACAACTATGACTTTCTTTTCGCATTTTGCACACCAAAGGTCGCCGCTTCTCAGTCTGAAAAGTGGAGAAGCACAAGCGGGGCAAGCTAACTCTGTGAGGGTTGCGCCTTGGCGGAGCAGGTCTGCCATTCGTTTGACGTCTTGTTCTTCCTGTTTTTCTGTCGGCAAGTTTTAAAACCTCAAAGTAAATTAGTATAAAGCCTATATAATTTGGTTATCGCGTAGTATTGTGGGGTGGCGAGTATGGTTAGGAAAAAGAAGCTTGAGGAGTATGAAGAGCGGATAAAACAAGCAATGGTTGTGTTGGGTGAAGTTTCGGAGGATAATACGACGCCGAGAAATATTAGAAGAGCGGCTAAAGATTCCATGGATGCTTTGCAAACAACCGAGTATACACCTGCCGTTAAAGCCTCAAACGCCATATCAATCTTGGACGAAATTTTGCAAGACCCGAACATGCCACCTTACACACGGGTTAAATTATGGAACGTAATGAGCATCTTAGAAGCCATAAAAGACTAATAACTAAAGGTGTGAAACAAATGAAAATTTCTAACTATCAGAATGTTGAAGCCAAAGAGGCGGACGAAGGGGCTTCAAAACTTAAGGTAAGATGGCTTATCACTAAAGAAATGGGTGCTCCAAACTTTGCCATGAGACTGTTCGAAATGGAGCCTAACGGTTATAGTCCCCTCCATAGCCACCCATGGGAACATGAAGTTTTCATTCTCGAAGGAGAAGGCCATGTTATAGGCGGAACTGAAGAGAAAAGGTTTAGGTCAGGCGACTTCATTTTTGTTCCCCCAAACGAGAAGCACCAATTCAGAAATACTGGCAAGAAACCGCTTAAGTTTCTCTGTCTTGTTCCCCATAAATGATGCTGGCTACTCAGACTTCATAAACGCACATTCATTTTCACCGTTTATTTTCTCGGTAAAAATATATGCTAGTTGTTACATCTTGTTTTGGGCTTTAGGAGACTAGTTCATTTGAAGTATGACGTAATAATCGTTGGAGCAGGACCCGCTGGGATATTCGCTGCTCTTGAACTTACAGAAAAAACCAAATTTAGTGTTTTGATGCTGGATAGGGGACCAGACATAAACCAGCGTAAGTGCCCCGCAAGCCGCGGATTCGAATGCGTCCACTGTGAACCATGCTTAGTTTTATCTGGATGGGGAGGAGCCGGAGCCTTCAGTGATGGCAAACTAACCTTGTCCACAGAAGTAGGCGGATGGCTTAACGAATACGTTTCCTCCAAAGAACTTGAAGAACTTGTCAACCACGTGGACAGTTTATACTTAAAATTCGGCGCAACCGAACATGTCTACGGAGCAGACGTCGAAAAGATGGAAGAAATCGAACGAAAAGCATCATTAGCTGGCTTGAAGCTTATTCGTCAAAAAATTCGGCACATGGGCACGGAGAGATGCGCTCAAACTCTCCGGAAAATGCGCCAAGAATTGAACAGCAAAGTTGATTTCAAACCGAAAAAAGACGTCAAAGGACTCATAGTAAAGAATGGCACAGTGGAAGGCGTCGAAACAGTAAATGGTGAAAAATTCTTTGGAAAATACGTTATCGTTGCACCGGGCAGAAGCGGGGCAGAATGGCTTCAAGCAGAAGCACAAGCATTAGGCTTGAAGACGCTGAACAATCCGGTTGACGTTGGAATAAGAGTTGAAGTCTTAGCTTCTGTCATGGAAGAATTAACAAACGCTCTTTACGAGCCCAAACTTGTTTATTACTCCAAATCTTTCGACGACCAAGTTCGCACTTTCTGTGTTGCACCTTATGGAGAAGTCATAACAGAATCTTACAACGGAGTTTTAACAGTCAACGGGCAAAGCTACGCGGAGCGAAAGACGGAAAACACGAACTTCGCCATCCTCGTAAGTACATCATTCACTGAACCCTTCAAAGAGCCAATAGCCTACGGAAAATACCTCGCTAGGCTTTCAAATCTTCTCAGCGGCAGTGTAATAATCCAGCGACTAGGAGATTTGGAAGCGGGCAGAAGGTCAACAGCCGAAAGAATCTCACGAAGCGTTATCATTCCCACATTAAAAAACGCTACGCCAGGCGACTTGAGCTTTGTTTTGCCATATCGTTATCTCGCGGACATTAGAGAGATGCTTCAAGCCTTGGACAATTTGATTCCTGGCATTTACTCCAGAGACACTCTACTTTATGGAGTGGAAGTGAAATTTTACTCTTCAAAACTGCAGTTGAGCAATTGTTTGGAAACGAAAATCAACAATTTATTCACCATTGGAGACGGCGCAGGCGTTACACGAGGATTAGTTCAAGCCTCAGCGTCCGGCATCATTGTAGCCAGAGAAATTACAAAGAGAGAAAAGCAGAAAGCGTGAAAACCTAATGTCCATAGTCGATACGATTAGTTGTTCACATTGTGGCGCGCCAATATCTTTTAACCCCGGCGAAATCATAGCCACATGCAGATACTGCGGCTACACTGTCGTCATACAAACAGGAAAAGCCTTCACCTTCGAACACTCAATGCTACTGAACGAGTATGACCAGAGACAAATTGAAGAAGTAATAAGAAACTGGATGCGAAGTGGATTTTTGAAGCCATCAGACCTTGCCAGAAAATCAAAACTAACGGAAAAAACCCTCGTGTATGTGCCCTTTTGGGTTGTGACGGCGAAGGTGGAGACTGCTTATAAGGGAGTATTTGAGCGAATCACTCCTCCAGTTGTCAAGGAAGGACGAATAGCGAAAGAATATGACTGGCTTGTTTTGGCAAGAAAAGCCACTGAATTCCCCACAAGAGAATACGACGTGCCTTTAGAAGGCAAAATTCCATATGATTTCAGACGAATCGAGGGCTTCGCTAAAACTCTTAACAGCGAAATCGACAAGGACGAAGCGGTTGAGCGAGCCAAACAAGAAATTGAGGAACACCACCGGCATCTGGCGTCGCAGGACGTGGATAAGGTGATTGAAATTAAAAATGAGATTAACGTAAGTCAAACAGTTTACTTGCACGCTCCCATATGGTTCATAAAATATGATTATGAGGGCAAAACTTACCAGTTATACGTTGACGGCGCAACAGGGGCAGTCATAAAAGGCGACATCCCCCCAGCCAAATTTGGGATACTCTGAAAACACTGCTAGGGCAACAAGAAGGTATAGCGGATAAACATTTTTTATTCACGTCTAACTAATGCTCATAGAGGCTAGACTGCGAATGAGCCAGAAAATCATCGGTCGAGGAACATGGTACGACAAGATGGCAGCAAAAATAATCGAAAGAGAACAGAAACTAGGCAGAAGCTTAGACCTAGTGCGAACTGAAATGGGAATAGCGGCTTCTGGTTTTCCACACATCGGCAATCTAAGCGATGCTGCACGGTCTTTCGCTGTGACTTTGGCGCTCAGAGAGCAAGGCTTTAACTCCGAGCTTATCGCTTTTGCAGATGATAAGGACGGATTAAGAAAAGTTCCGGCCGGAATGCCAAAGTCTTTAGAGGAGCATTTAGGGCGACCAGTGACTGACATTCCTGACATTTTTGGTTGTCATAAAAGCTATGGCGAACACATGACATTACTGCTTCTTGACGCGCTTGACAAATGCGGAATAGAATACAAGTTTATGTCTGGCACGGAAGTCTATCGGAAAGGATTGTTCAACGAAGAAATCAAAACCGTGCTTATGAACGCGAAGAAAATTGGAGAAATAGTCAAAGAAGAAGTTGGACAAGAAAAGTTTCTTGAAGTTTTGCCATATTTCGCGGTCTGTGAAAACTGCGGACGCATATACACCACTAAAACTTACGATTTTCTGCCAAAGGAGGGCAAAATTCTCTACTCATGCGAGGGAATGGAAGTTAAAGGACGATGGCTTGAAGGTTGCGGGCATAAAGGCGAGGTGGACTACAGAAAAGGCGACGGCAAACTAAGCTGGAAAGGCGAATTCGCGGTTAGATGGAAAGCGTTAGACATTAGGTTTGAAGCTTTCGGTAAAGAAGTTGCTGATTCCGTGAGGGTGAACGACCGCATATGCCGAGATATATTCTGCTGGGAACCGCCATCTCACGCGAAATACGAGTTATTCTTGGACAAAAGCGGCAAAAGGCTCTCAAAATCCGCAGGAGTAGTTTTCACCCCGCAGACATGGTTTAAGTATGGTTCGCCCCAATCGCTAATGTTGCTTATGCTTAAAAGGTTTGTTGGCTCACGCACTTTAGACGTGACTGACATTCCTTCTTACATGAACGAGTTAGATTATATGGAGGATTTGTACTTTGGAAATAAAACTGTAAAGGATGAAAGGGAACTTGCAAAGCTTCGAGGGCTCTACGAGTATTGCTGGGCGATGAAGCCGCCATCAAAACCAAGCATCCACGTTCCATATAACATTTTGACTTTTCTGGCTAAAATGGCGCCTAAAGGTCGCGAAAAAGAGTTTATTCTCGAAACGCTTCGAAGCTATAGTTACTTGCAGAAAAACCAGACACTTGATGAGGGTTTGAAAAGGCGGATTGATTACGCGTTTAATTGGGCGAAAGATTTTGAAGAGATAAAAGAAACAGAAGTAAGCCTAACCAAAGAAGAAAAAACTGCCGTAACAGAGCTACTTGACGTTTTAAAAACCGAAGACGAAGCAGAAAAAATACAAAACGCAATATTCAACACAGCCAAAAAACACAGACTACAACCCGCTTCATTCTTCAAAACCTTATACACTATCCTGATAGGCGTCCCGCAAGGACCAAGACTCGGACCATACATAATAACAATGGGAAAACAAAACGTAATAAATGCGCTGGAACGAGCACTAACAAATACAAGTTAACCAAAAACACTTTTCTACTACAAACACAAAACTTGTTTCGGGCCCGTAGTCTAGGCTGGATTAGGACACTGGCCTGCGGAGCCGGAGTCCTATAGTGGATTTGGCACAGAAAGCCGGAGATCGAGGGTTCAAATCCCTCCGGGCCCGCTGAACATTTATTTATGTTTGGTTTTTGGGAATTTTTGGCTTGTGACGGCAAAAACACTAAATCTTTGCAGATAAGTAATGACTTGTTTCTTAAAGTGAGGTTGCAACTGATTTGAAAATGAAGGTAGCGGCGGCTTTTTTGGTGGTTTATCTCATTTGGGGTTCGACTTATTTAGCCATTAGGTTTGTTATTGAGTCGTTGCCGCCGTTTTTTATGGCTGGAACACGGTTTTTAGTTGCCGGAGCGATTTTGTACGTTTTTACTCGATTGCGCGGTGTGGAAGGCGAAACTAAGGCTGATTGGGCTTGCGCTTTTGTTCTAGGCGGGTTAATGTTGTTAGGTGGGCATGGTGCTGTTGTGTGGGCAGAACAATGGGTGCCTTCTGGTTTAGCATGTTTGTTGGTTGGTACTGTGCCGTTGTGGATGGTTTTTCTGGACTGGTTGCGGAACAAGCATAAGCCAAACGTTAAGGTTGTTGGAGGAGTAGTTTTGGGTTTTACTGGCGTTGTCTTGCTTGTTGGTGGAATAGAAAGTTTAGGCGCTAGCAGCGTTGACCTTGCTGGAGCTGGAATAATCGTGTTTGGCGCTTTTTTATGGGCTAATGGTTCGCTGTATTCACGCTCAGCTAAACAGCCAAGCTCACAGTTGTTAGCCACTGCGTTAGAAATGGTCGCGGGTGGAGCGTTGCTACTTTTGGCAAGTTTGGCAACTGGTGAAACGAGTCGTGTAAGGCTGAATTTGGTTTCTATACGTTCACTAATTAGCTGGATTTATCTTGTCGTATTTGGCGCGCTTGTTGCATTTACCTGTTACATTTGGCTGTTGAAGGTGGCTACTCCAGCGAAGGTCTCAACATACGCTTACGTTAACCCAATTGTAGCGATGCTTCTGGGCTGGGCGCTGGCAAATGAGCCAATAACAGCGAGAAACGTAGCAGCCGCAACCGTAATCCTCACAGCAGTATTCATCATAACTACATACGAGACCCGAAAAAAGAATAAAGACGGCAGTAAAAATAGCGCCAAATAATCACTTGATGCTAAATTGAACTTTCATATGTCTCTAGTAACGCGTTTATGTCTTTTCCCACGTTTTCTCCTTGGTATCCTCCTTCTAACACAAAAAACGTGTGTTTTCCTAGCTTGGCAATTCTTTTTCCAATTTCTCTATAACTCTTCTCTGTAAGCCCGAGGCTCGCCAAATCTCCCGTGTGAGTGTCAAATCCAGCGGAAACTGCAACAACTTCAAAACGTTCCAAGTCAACTGAACTCAGTGCCTTATCAAGCGTTGCTATGTGTATTTCGTCTCCGCAGTCAGGCGGCAACGGAAAATTTAGGCAATTTCCTTCGTGAAAAATGCCCGTGCCAGGATAGTTTGGGTGTCTGTGCAAAGAAATGTAGGTGACTTTCTCGTTGCCTAAAAAAATCTCTTGTGTGCCATTGCCATGGTGTCCGTCAATGTCTAGAATTAGCGTAGGCTTGTTTAAGTATTTTACTGCAATTGCAATGTTGTTGAAGTAGCAGAATCCCCTGGTGTAGGCGCCTAAGGCTGCGCCGTTCACGCCAGCATGGTGTCCAGGTGGACGCATAATCGAGAAACCTCCAACTTTAGCTGCCTGTATTGCTCCGCCAGCCGATAACCGAGCGAATTCAAAAATATTGTCATAAGCCGGGGTGTCTCCATCAGCAACCAAACCTTTCCTAACACCCCAAACATAATCCACATCGTGCACACGAAGCAAATCATCTTCGCTGGCAGGTTCAGGCTCCAAAAACTCGTATCCAAAACTTTTCAAAATCTCAGCGGCTTTCCTAACTCTCTCAGGGCCTTCAATGTGATAATGTCCATAACCTAAGCATTTTTCTGAAAAGATGATTTTGGTTCGCATGCTTTCACGGCAGATGGATTAGTTGATTTTCAAATTAAAATATAACCTCATCCCTTTAAATGGTGAGAAATCTCAAGGCAATTGAGGCAAACGTGCAATGGTTTCAGTAAATCCCTTTAGTGAGTTCCGTAACGAATGCGAGAAAATCCTAGCAGAGGCTTTTGAGAAAACTTTTCCCGAAATCCAAATTCCAGAGCTAACTTTTGAGAGACCGCCAACCCCAGAGTATGGACAGCTTGCGTCTTCTGTATGCTTTGAACTTGCTAAAAAAATTGGCAAAAAACCCCTAGACGTAGCGAAGCTCCTAACGAAGGCCATTAAAAAATCAAAATTAGACTTAACCGAACGTGTCGAGTCTGCTGGAACTGGTTACATAAACTTTTATGTGGATTTTGCGAAGCTTTCAGCCTTAACCGTAGAATCTGTTATGCAACTTGGTTCAGAATATGGTTTTGTCAAAACCGAAAAACCACAAAAAATCATCGTAGAACACACAAGCGCGAATCCAGCACACCCCATACATATCGGAACCGCCAGAAATCCCATGTTAGGCGATTCGCTTGCTCGTATACTAAACGCTAGGGGACACACTGTTTTTCGTCATTTTTACGTTGATGATGTTGGTCGGCAAACAGCGGTTATGGCATATGGTTACGAGAAACTTGGCAAACCAAAACCCTCTGAAAAGCCAGACCACTTTATCGGCAAAATCTACACGATAACAAGCTGTATAGTTGAAATCAACCGCCTAAAAAGGGAGTTGGAACGCGTCAAAAAGGTTTCGGCTACGGAGGAAATCGCCAAAATCAACCGTGAACTGGATGAATGGATGGCTGTAGCTGTTGAGTTAAAAGAGAAGTACCCAGAGCTTTTCGAGAAACTCCTTGAGAAAATAAGCGAGGATGAAAACCCAGAAAGCGAGATTGGAAGGCTAAACAAAGCTTACGAGATGGGAGAAGAAAAAGCAAAAAAACTCGTGAGAGAAGTTGTTGAACTCTGCATACGAGGATTTACCGAAACCCTCAGTCGCGCAAGTGTTTCATTTGATTCGTGGGATTGGGAAAGCGATTACGTCTGGAGCAGCAAGGTTTCCGAAGTTATTCAGAGACTGAAGACTACACCATACGTTTTTACTTTAGGCGGGGTTCTGGAATTTGATGCAGACAAAGTGGCAGGAAACTATGGTTTGAAGGCTAAACTTGGCTTGAGAGAAGATTATGAAATTCCGCCTTTGACGCTTGTTCGCGCTGATGGCACGACGCTGTACACGACACGAGACATCGCCTACACTTTGTGGAAGTTTGAGAAGGCAGACAAATGCATTAACGTCATAGGAATGGAACAGTCGCTTGCGCAATTACAGTTGAAAATCGCTTTGCACGCCATAGGTTATGGCAAAAAAGCCGAAAACCTATTGCACTTCGCTTATAATCTAGTTTCTCTGCCAGGCTACAAGATGAGCAGTCGAAGAGGACACTACATAAAGTTTGACGAAGTAATGAACGAAGCGGTTGAACGAGCCTACGAAGAAGTTTCGAAGCGCTCTCCACAATTGTCTGAAGAAGAAAAAAGGAATATTGCAAATTTTGTAGGCATCGGCGCGGTCCGCTATGCGCTGGTTGAAGTTGACCCTTCCAAGCCCGTCGTGTTCACGTGGGACCGCGTACTCAACTTCGAAAAAAACAGTGCACCCTACATTCAATACACACATGCAAGAGCCTGCAGCATTGTACGCAAAGCGGCAAGAAAACCTGAAAAACCAGACTACAAACTACTGAAAGAGCCGCTTGAACATGAAATTGTCTTGGCGCTTGCGAGTTTTCCAGACACTTTCGTCGAAGCATCAGAATATCTCAAGCCAAACATGATTGCTGACTTCGCTAATTCTTTAGCCGACAAATTCAACACTTTCTACAACGCGTTGCCAGTGATAAAAGCTGAACCGCAAGGGCTTAGCGACGCAAGATTAGCCTTGACAGATGCTGTTAGAATTGTGTTAAGAAATGCCCTCGCCTTAATAGGGATAAAGGCACCGGAAAAAATGTAGCCTCGCTTATGGGGCTTCTTGGATTATTTGGGCAGCCGTGCTTGTCCCTATTCTGTTTGCGCCGGCTTCTATCATGGCTATTGCGTCAGCATATGTTCTTATTCCACCTGCTGCTTTGACGCCCATATCTTTGCCAACCGACTGCCGCATCAGCTTTACATCTTCTACTGTTGCGCCTTTACCAAACAAGCCCGTCGATGTCTTCACGAAATCTGCTCCTGCCTCTTTGGAAAGTTTGCACGCAATTATTTTCTCGTCTTTGGTTAAGAAGGTGGTTTCTATGATGACTTTGACAATGATGTCCTTAGACAAACGTTTAACGTCCACAACCGCCGCAATATCTTGCTTCACCGTTTCGTAATCGCCAGATTTCATCGCGCTCAAGTTAATGACCATGTCTAACTCTTCTGCGCCGTCTTCAACTGCTTTGACAGCTTCTAAAGCCTTTATTTCTGGCAGCGAAACGCCAACGGGAAACCCCACAGTTGAGCAGACTTTGACACTTGAGCCTTTGAGGATTGAAGCGGCGAGTTTTACGTAAACTGGATTGACAACTGCGCATCGGAAACCGTATTCTGCTGCTTCTTTGCATAATTTTTCAATTTCGTTTTTTGTGGCGGTTGCCTTCACGTTTGTGGAATCTATCATTTTGGCTAGTTCTTCTCTTGAAAGCGTCAATTATGTTCACTCATCCAGCGTTAGACTATAATAGAATCGCATTTAACTTCTATGCTTTCCTGTGTTTAGAGAATAAAAACTCATATACTGGTCGTTATATCATAAACGGGCGGTGTATGGTCATGGTTGATGAGTACTTTAAGAGAAAAGTTGAAGCTATAGAAGTGAAAGAAAAAAGCATTTCTCAACTTTTGGCGGAGATGAGCAGAACAGCCTATCAAGGAAGAAAGCTCGGTGAGGCTGTGGAAGTTTGGGAAGCAATGCTGAAAGAGAAGGATTTAACAATTATCATGGGCTTTTCGGGTTCAATGAGCACGGCTGGACAGTGGAAAATAGTCAACTGGCTTATTGAAAACCGCTTCATTGACGTTCTTGTCTCTACTGGCGCAAATGTTTCTGAGGATATTGTGGACGCTATGGGTTTTGGGTATTGGCAAGGAAGCCACATGGTTAACGACGAGGCGCTCCTAAAAGCTGACATAAACAGGTATTATGACGTGTTTGGCAAAGAGTCAGATTATAGGAAAATGGAAGAGTTGATGACTGATTTTCTTTTAACATTGCGCAGGGACTTCACATACTCGTCTATGGAGCTCCTTTACTTATTCGGCAAGTGGCTTAGCAAAAAAGGAATACACAGCATAGCTGCAGTAGCAGCAGAAAAAGGCGTGCCAATTTTCTGTCCTGCAATATCTGATAGCGCTTACGGCGAAGCCTTCCTAATGGCTAAAAACATGGGACACCCCATTGTAGTAGATTCTGTTAAAGAGTTCGACCAGTTTGTGGGCATAGGCGAAAAAACAAAAGACATAGGCGTCATCTACATCGGCGGAGGCGTGCCAAAAGACTTCACACAACTAATCGCGATATCCGTCTCGCCAAAAACAATGGACAAAGGTGTGCCCGGAAGAGAAGGCTTCAAACGCAAAAGCGTCCAAGAATACTATTACCCGCACAAATATGCAATCCAAATCACAACCGACTCGCCTCAATGGGGCGGCTTGTCCGGCTGCACTTTGGAAGAGGCAGTCAGCTGGGGCAAAATTCACAGTGAAGGAAAAAGAGCAGTTTGCTACTGCGACGCTACAATCGCTTTGCCGCTTATAACACATGCCTTAAATGAAAGAGTGAAAACTAAAAGGAAAGCTCCAGACCTTTCGTGGCTTTTCAGTCAAGTCATGTAGGGCTTTTTTTTAATCTACTTATCAGCGCGCTTATCATTATCGGTAGTATCAGCGATGCGTCGCCTTCAATCATTATGCGTTTTGCTTTTGCGCTTATTTTTCCCCATGAAACTGCTTCGCGTGGTCTCGCGCCAGATAAGCTTCCATCCCACTCGTCAGCAGTGCTAATGTAAACCGCATAGTCCAAGCCTTCTCTGAATTGGTTCCACCAAAGCGTATGATGCTTTGAAATGCCTCCGCCCACTATTAAGGCGCCAGTTTTTTTCGCGGTATACACAATGTCGCTAAGCTCTCCAGAATCTTTTAGCAAGTTGATTTTGAAGTTGTGGTCTTGTGAGAAAAGCCACAGTTGATATCCGACAGCGCCGTCTGTTACGCCTGGCACGTAAACAGGTATGTTGTTTTTGGCTGCCCAGTAGAGGATAGAACTTTCGTTGCAGATTCTTCTTCCAATTTCGTGGCACAGCTGACTGGATGAAAGTTCCTTTGAGCCTTCTTTCCACAAACTCTGAAGAAGCTTCTGCATTTTCTCCTCAATGACTACACCGTAACTTTCGTTTGGGACAAGCACGTTTCCTAAACGGTTCACGCCTTTCTTGCGAAGTTCAGCGTCATTCATTACAAATGAGCCTTTGTAGTAGTTTTTCCAGCATCTGGCAATGTCGTGGTCAAGGGTTCCGCAAGTAGTAACTATAACATCGACGAGTTTTCTCTTTGCAAGCTCTTTGAAAATTCCCCTCGTTCCAGTGGCTACGAGGTTTCCAGTGAAGGAAAGAAACTTCACGCAATCACGCGTCCTAATCATGCGTTCCAGAATCCCCACGCCAACAGCTAGCTTTCCCGCAGTAAAACCCCAAGCTTTCTCCATCTGAGAGACAAGAACATCCACAGGCATTCCTTCATAGAAGCTGTAATCCTCAACGAGATATTTCAATGTCAAATTCTTTTTCCTCTCGAACATGACAAATTGTAACGTTAGAATAAATAACTGTCGAAAAAGTGAGACCTTCTCTTCCGTATTCTTGTTTGCTTCAAACATGAAAATTCTATTCAAGAGCAGATTGAAGAAATTTTTAGGAATCCGAGAATTTATTGGCGACCGCCATGCCTCTTTGTAATTGAAAACTTTGAAGTAAAGAACCAGCCAAGAAAGCTCAGATTCTACGCAGTCTTCTGTAAAAATACATTGCAGGTTTCAAAAATATAAAATTAGCTAGTCTGTTAAGTATCTAATAATTTTCTCGTACACGTCCTTGTTCCGCAGGTCTTCTTGTCCCGCGTATATGCTTGGGTTGTCGTTAACCTCCACCACCAGATAGTTGCCATCGACCTCTTTGATGTCCACTCCGTAAAGTCCATTTCCAACAACCGCACATGCTTTAAGCGCTGTCTCTTTCAATTTAGCCGGCGTGTTTTCTTTTTTAAGCGATACAGTTCTACCCCAAACGAAGCTGGGTTTGCCGCGACGTTTGGCGCCGTGTTTCCATCTTCCTTTCGGCACCATGTATTTGCAAACATATAAAACCTCGCCGTTTAACACGCCGACTCTCCAGTCAAAAGCGGTTGGTGTAAACTTTTGCACAGCCAATACATCGGATTTTCTGAAAAATCTTTTTGCAACTTCGCGGAAGCTTGTTTCGCAAGCGACTTTTTCAACGTATCTTGAGAAGCTTGTGTATGGCGCTTTGACTACGACTGGTCTTCCGAATGTTCTGAAGATTTCTAATATGCGTTTGTGGTGGAAGTCGTCTTTGTTGATGATGATTGTTGGGATACGTGGGACATCGTATTTTTCGAAGAGCGAGTATAAGTGAATTTTGTTTCCGCAGATTTGTATCGATTTGGGGTCGTCGACAACTTTTAAGCCAGTCTCCCAAGCGGTCTTGGAGACTATGTATGCAGTAAAAAGCGGGTCTGTCGTTGCTCTAATAAAAACAGCGTCATACTTTGGAATTTCCAGAAGATTCTCTCGAAACATAAAATTGAATCTGTGACCCAGTTTTTCCGCTGTAAACTTGAAATTCTCGAGCGCTCTGGCTTCCTTTGGGTCTGTAAAATTATATTTCTCAACAAAGCAGGCGATGTTAGCCAACCCGATGTTCACCATTCTTAGAAATTTGCCAAATTTCTTCGCTTATTGTTTTTAAGTCATTTGGTAGGAGTTCCTCTTTTTTTAATGGTTGAAGCCCACACAAGTAAGCTTCCTTTTCTACACGTTGAACATGCAATTTGCAAAGTGGAATCCCAAAAACCTCATACACCATCTCCGAAATTTTTCTTATTTTTTCGTCTATCTCACATTTTCCGAAAATGGACTTAAACGATACCACCTCGCCTTTGAGGGGTTGCGCGCAAACAGGAAACTTATAATTCATTTCTAAACTTTTAGCTGCCCTGTAAAGGGCGCTTCTGTTTTTTGCGATTCTGAAGCCGTCGTATGAGAATGGGTTTACTGCGAAAAGAATAACTGGGAAGCCTATCTCAGCGATTATTTGTTTCACTGAGCTAGTTACTATGTATGGTACAGTTGGAATGCCGGCTTTTGAAGCCCGAAGTAACAGAATCGGCGTTCTATAAGCGTCAACTATGTCTTCACTTGAGGGAATTACTTGGTTGCCTAAAATTTCAGCGTGTAAAGAAACGTAATATCCTGTTTTCAAGTAGCGGTAATCATTGTTAATGTTGAGAGTAAAATCTTTAATTGATGATTCAAGGAACGTTGACGGCTTCATTGTAGGCAAATCTGTGGTTAGGTCGATGTTTGAGACGACCAACACGCATTAAGCACCAGATGATTGAAAAAGCGGTATTGCTCCAGTCGTATTTAAAATTAACTGTAATTTTTATATCATATTCCAGAAACAAGTGAAATGAGAAAAGGGAACTGCCACGTACAAAACT
>JAIMAA010000036.1 GCA_023512225.1 Candidatus Bathyarchaeota archaeon | reverse complement strand
GCGTTGTAAATACTAAAATGTATTTTGCGTTATAGCGTTTCAACATTTCCACCGCTTGTGTTTCGTTAGCCATGAATGTGAAACCTACATTCTCTATTTGAGTGCCATTAATCGTAGCGTTGTCCGCAAGGGAGGTTACATTTCCAAGTATACTTAACCAGTATCCGTAGTCCCACCAGCTGCAAACAACTTTTTCCTCTATTGGAAGATACCCCACGTTACTTTTCAGCCAGTCTAGCATATCTAGCCATTCCTGCACGGGTTGATTAGGAACTATGGGAAGGCTGCCAGCGGTGATTGTCACCGGAGCATAAGCTTGACTATAGACTTTTGGTATACCACCAGATTGCGGTGAAAAAACGAAGTTAGTCATTAAGATAATGAAGATGAGAATAATAGCAACTCCACTGAACTCTTTTCCAACATGTTCCAAACCAAACTTCTTTTTCGTAACAATCTTTGGAGGCTCTTTTAATAAGGCAACAAAAGGTTTCAAAACACCCATTATGCCGACAGAAGCTAAAATAGCGAAAGCCGGCGCCAAAAGAACAAGTAGGAGTACCATGGAGCTGGCGAAGTAAAGTGATGTTATACCGAATAATAACATAAACAAGTTTCTATTGTTAAGATTTTTAAGAAGGAAGTAAAAGCCAACAACAAAGAAGACTATTCCAATTCCCAACTCGTAGTAAATGGAACCCCATGCTGAAATTCTATGCTCAGCAACAGACTCCACAAGAGGAGATCCTTCCCTCACAAGTGGGTTAATGACGGAGAAGAACTTTCCAGCTATAGTCCTCATGTATCCTAACTGCCAGAGTGCAGCAAAGCCGCCAATCAACAGTGCCAAAAGTAACGCAACGAATAATACTTTTGATTTTGCGGATGTCAAAGTGCGGAGTATCTCACAAGTGCAGAGCAAAACAAAAACTCCTGCCACTGGTAAAATGACGAAAGCCGTAAGGTAGGTTGGTGAAATATAAGGAACATTTATGGCTATGAATAAACCTAACCCGAAGGTCAAACTGTATGACAACAAGAGCCGTGAAGTGTACCGTTTTAATAGAATTAACAAGAAAACAAAGAGCGCAGTGAGAGCAATTGGATAATACGCGGCGCCCCACCCAGAAATGAAATATGTCAAGGCTAAGCCTGAGCCAATTGAATATTTTACACTTGAACCAACTGGTCTTTCTGTCTCAATTGCTCTTAAAAATAGAAAAGCGAACAGTAAAAGAGCAAATATGCCTATTGTTTCGTCGTCAAAGAACCCCAAGGAAGTTCTTTGAATATAAGATGGACTTAAAGCTAGAAAGAGGGATGCCAGCAATCCAGTAGATGTTCCGCCAATGTCTTTACCGAGGAAATAAATCACCAAACAAGCTAGTGTACCCATTATTGCTGGGAATAACGCACAGAAACTCATCAAATCAATGTTTACGCCTAACGCTGTAATTACCATGTAGAGAGAAGCGGCAGTCATCGGCAACGCTGGATAAGACATACCCATGTTTATTCCGCCAGGATACCAACGTTGCGTGTCAACCCATTGGGTTGGCCAGTAAGGTGAAAGTAAACCATTTTTAACCATGTAGCTTGTCAAGCTAAATTGGTAGTAAGGGTCAAATTCAGAAAGATGCAGTGAGCCTGTTTGTATTTCCCAACGTAGCGGAAAAAGGCGAATAGTAAAAGCTACAAAGAGTATTAGCAATAATGCTGAAAAAGTCATTATTGAACCGTGACTTACTTTAATTCGCAATTTTCCAAGACTTTTCAGAGCGTTGACAATGCTTTCTCTCGTTGGAAACTTCATCTTGAATTCATCTCTCCTATACAGATTAATGAGGTGTTTTATTTCCCTTGCGGTTATCTAATGATTTTTCACATTGTGATTTTCCGTTTATACCCATATTTTTCAGCGTCATAAAATGGAAAGGACACTATCTTTGCATGCGGCAGTTTGTCACGTATTTTCACGTTTACGATGTTTCCCTCCAAGGCTTTGGACACTTCCACGTAACCCATTCCTATGCCATACCGCAATAATGGAGAAAACGTTCCACTGGTCACGTATCCAATCTTTGCACCATCAGCACCATAGATTTCGAAGTCCGGTCTAGGTATTCCTTGGTCTATCATTTGGATTCCTACCCGTTTACGTTTAATTCCTTCAGTCTTTTGCTTCATCAAAGCATCCTTTCCTATGAAGTTGTCTTTTTGAAGTTTTACCACAAAGCCTAATGCCGCCTCTAGGGGCGTTATGTCTTCGTCTATGTCATTTCCATAAAGGCACATTCCAGCTTCTAGCCTTAACGTGTCTCTGGCTCCTAAGCCGCACGGCTTTATCTCAAAGGCTCTTCCAGCTTCGATAATGGCGGTCCATGTTTTCACCGCGTTATCTGGTTTAGTGAGTGGGGCATTCCACACGAAGACTTCGAACCCGTCTTCGCCTGTGTAACCAGTTCTAGAAATAAAAACTTCCACATCTGACAAACGCGTATGTCCACATTTGAATCTCTCAATTTTACTCAAATCTTCCGTGGAGATTCTCTGCAAAGTTTTTTCAGCTTTTGGACCTTGAACCGCGAACATGGCTACGCTGTCCGAAACCTCTTCGATTTTCACGTTAAACTCCTTAGAGTTTTTGACCAACCAGTTATAGTCTTTTTCTCGGTTACTTGCATTGAAAACTACCAAAAATTTCTCCATTTCTAGTCGATAAACAACGAAATCGTCGATTATACCGCCTTTCTCGTTGCACATGACTGAATATTGAGCGCTGTTTGGCAGCAACTTTGAAACATCATTTGTTATGACATAATTCAAAAAGTGCTCCGCGTCTGGACCGGCGACTATTACTCGCCCCATGTGTGAAATATCAAAAATGCCAACGCTGTTTCGCACAGCTAAATGTTCTGGTATCACGCCAGTGTACCATAAGGGCATCTCAAAGCCCGCGAAAACGGTCATCTTTGCCGTTAGCTTATGTATTTCGTAGAGTTGTGTCCTGCGAATTTTTTCAGTCAAAAATTATCCCAGCAGTCCTCATTTTACTGGTTTAACTTCCACATTGATAGGTATTAGCGAAAGTTTCTTTCCGCATCCCGGACATTTTCCGTTGTGTTGATGTAGAATTTCATCAGGAGGCTTGATTTCAGCGCCTTCATACAAAACGCAACCACACTGTTGACATACAACTCGCTGGGGCAACGCAACACGCTCCTTTCACGTAAAAGCAATAAAGTTCCCTCGCGTATTTATCAATTGCTGGTCGAAATATACAACGTCACTTGTTTGGCACAGAAACTTTTAATTTCAGATAAGGCTTAATTCTGGGAAACCATTTCCAATAGACTGCGTGGTTTGTGCTAACCATGGGAAGATACACCTTAATTGTGACCGAGAAGCCGGATGCTGCGCAAAGAATAGCTTTAGCCCTTGACGTGAAGGGGAAAGCGAAGAAGATGGAGGATAACGGAGTCCCATATTATGTGGCTAAACGGGACAAGGAAATAGTTGTGGTTCCGGCTCTTGGACATCTATACACAGTCGCAGAAGAAAGACGGGGAAGAAATTATTATCCCGTTTTCGGTTTCAAATGGGTACCCAGATACGTCGCCGAAAGAGGCGTAAAACAGATTCGCACGTGGCTAGAAACCATATCAAAGTTGGCAAATGAGGCTGATTTGTTCATTGACGCTTGCGATTATGATATTGAAGGAAGCATTATCGGATACTGCATATTAAAATATGCATGCAACGACAAGGAAGGTATCGCAAAAAGGATGAAATATTCCACTTTGACAAAAGAGGAACTAGAAGAGTCATACACGAAGCCGCTACCTAAATTAGATTTTGCACTAATAGAAGCTGGACGCGCAAGACACGAAGTTGACTGGCTCTACGGTGTGAACCTCTCTCGTGCTTTGACCATAGCAGCAAGAGATTGGAGCGGGAAATACGCAACGTTAAGCACGGGAAGAGTGCAAGGACCAACATTAAAGTTTCTTGCTGCCAGAGAAAAATCCATCAGAAGCTACGTGCCGACGCCATATTGGGAAATCAAGGGTGAAGTTGAAGTTGAAGGAAAAACCTTCGAAGCAGAGTATGAAAAGGAAACAATTGAGACAAAGAAAGAAACAGAAGCCATCTTAAATGCATGTAAAGGAAAAAATGGTATAGTTGAAAAAATTGACGTTAAACAGTTTCAACAATCACCGCCACTACCATTCGATTTAGGTGCTCTACAAAGCGAAGCCTACGGTTTATTCGGATACACACCAAGACGAACATCAAACATCGCTCAACGCCTATACCTAGACGCGTTAATCTCTTATCCGCGAACAAGCAGCCAAAAACTTCCACCAGCAATAGGCTACGAGACAATTTTGAAAAATCTGAACAAACTTCCACAATACAGCAAACTCACAGCAGAATTACTCGCAAAGCCAGAACTAAAACCAAAAGAAGGAAAAAAGGAAGACCCCGCACACCCAGCCATTTATCCAACTGGAAAACTGCCGGAAAGAGAACTTGACGACTCTGAAAGAAACATCTGGGACCTAGTAGTAAGAAGGTTCATGGCAGTTTTTGATGAACCAGCCATAAGACAAAGCATGAGAATCAACATTAATATCAACGAACACCACTTCTACCTAAGAGGAAGACAAACCCTAAAGGAAGGCTGGCTACGTTTCTATGGACCCTATGTAAGATCAGAAGAAGTTCTGTTACCGCCAATAAAAGAGAAACAAACAATCAAAGTCAAAAAGGTCATTGCAGAAGACAAGTTCACAAAACCACCACCAAGATACAACCCAAGTAGTCTGCTTAAAAAAATGGAAGAAGCAGAAATCGGAACAAAGGCAACAAGAGCAGACATCATACAAACACTTTACGATAGAAGATACGTCCGAGATGAAAGAATTGTTGTAACGGACTTGGGTTTCGACGTTCTAGAGGTTCTGGAAAAATATTGTCCAACGGTTGTTTCAATAAAACTAACAAAGGAACTTGAAGAAAGAATGAACAAAATACAAATGAATGAGGAAAAGAGAGAGAATGTCCTCGTAGATGCTGTAGAAATCCTCAAGCCAGTAGTGGAAGAATTAAAAACAAAAGAAAAAATAATAGGCGAACAACTAAGCAGCGCAATAAAAAAATCAAGAATTGAAGAACGAACAATAGGCACTTGCCCAATATGCCACACCGGAAAACTCATGATATTATATTCGAGAAAAACAGGCAAACGCTTCATCGGCTGCACCAACTACTTCAAAGAATTATGCAAAACATCATTTCCACTACCGCAAAGAGGAACGGTAAAGCCCTTGGGAAGAAACTGCCGCGGATGCGGTTGGCCTACCGTTCAAGTTAGAATTAAAGGAAGACGCCCATGGACGCTATGTTTTAATCCACAATGCCCCTTAATAGAGGAGAGGAAGAAAAGAATTGAAATGCGCAATATGCAGTAGAGAAGCAATTGAGAATAACTATTGTGAGCTACATCTCAAGGCTTATGAGAGTATAGTGAAGAAATATGAACAGTGGAAGAAAGCTCTAGAGATTTCTTGGAAAGAGTATTTAAGCGAGATTGCTAAGAATCCGTTAACAGGAGAATGGGCTAAAGAAGTAGCGGAATATTTAAGCAAAAGCGGAGAAAAAGAAAATGCCAAAACAAGTTAAGAAAAAAGTTTCCTCAATGTCATTTTCAATGAACAGACTGTACAAAAGAATATCAACAACAAAACCGTCAACTCTTATTATCGCAGTAATTGTCATGGGTTTCGCAGTGTTTCTATTTGGAGGCGGCATATACAACATTGTAATGAGACCGCTTCCATCGTATTACGGAGGTAGCGGGGTAGGCTTTATCTTTCTATATCCCTGGTTGTCGGAACAGTTTATATATGACAGTTGCATTGCGATTAGTCTTTATTCTTTAGGAATAATTGGGTTAATAGTCATGTATCAGAGTACACAGTACGCTTATAAGCCAAGGCAAGCCTACATGATGTTTCTCGCAGGAGTAATTTTGCTACTGATCGCATATATATTCTTAGAAGTTACTATTCGCCTAAAACTTAGCTAGCATCTACCAAGGATTAGTTTTTAACCCCAACTTGTACGCCACAAAATTCGTTAGTAAATGTATAGGTGGCGTTACGATTAACACAGCAATAGTAAGCTCTAAAGACATTGAAGGCATAGATAGAAGAAGCGAAAACAGAATCGCTCCAAACACGAAGTCAACTTGGTCAACCACAGGCAACAGCTCTCCGGGCGCAAGCCCGAGTCTTCTTTTCAGGAAAGCTCCAGCTAAATCTCCTAGTAGTGCCCCCAAAGATAGGAGAAAACCAAACAAAGGGGGATATTCTGGAAAAAGTGCGGTTTCAACTAAGCCGACGGCTGTTCCGACTGCAAGACCAGAGAAAAATCCTAGAAAAGTTTTGTTTTTTCCGAAAATTGGTTTCCCATCAAAAAATTTTCTTCCAAAATCTATAGGGTAACCTCCGCCAACAATTACTGGTATCGCATTCGCGCAATATGCGGGGAATATGAATTTTAGCGCTTCGACAAGCAGTTTTATTATGTCCATTTTAATAACCATCAATGTGGCAGATACTCATGTATCCCTTTTTCTTCTATTTTTAGGTAGCAAGTTACCGGTTGAGGCTTTTTATCCTTTATTGGGCTTTTTTCTAAAATTGCCCTAATTTCTTGTGATGCTTCGGTGGGTTTCATGGCAATTATTGTTTCAGCCCAGAATTTCAAAACTCTTGTGGCAACTGGTTCAACGCTGACATAAGCATCGTTTAAAACGCTTCGCACTTGACTGGTCACTAAGACTGCGACTTTCTGAGTTTTAGCGTTCTGCGCCAACAATGCCATTTGCCTATTTAATTCTCGGTTTAGGTCAAATGCTTTTTCTGGAGACTCCGCGATTTTAGCACGATAAAGTGATGTGATTGTGTCTATGATAACGAGCCCGAAATTTTTTGCTATAAGGTCTATTAGCTGGTCTATTAATGCAGCTTGCTCTCGAAAATTGTTAGGTTTTGCCAGAATGACAAGCTCTGCAATTTCCTTGAAACTTTCAGAAGCAATTTGAGACAGTCGCAGCGCCGAAAAGGTGCCGTCGCAGTCTACAAACAATGTTTTATATCCTTTCCTTGCGCAGTTTACAGCACACTGCATCGCCAGAGTGGTTTTTCCAGTTTCTGCTTCGCCATAGATTAAACTAATTGTTTCGGAGTGAATGCCTCCTTCCAGAATTTTGTCAATTGTTCTGCAACCTGTTGGAATCTTCTGTAACACCTTAATGCACATCAACGAATATAAACCACCAAACTAATAATTTGCTTTGCGCTTGTATAACGCAAGAAATGGAAAGCTGTATGAAGGCAAATATTGCAGTTGCAACCGTTTCAGGAAAAGCCTACTACCTAATTGTTAATGAACTAAAGAGAAAGAACATACCCTTTGTAAGTTTAACACCAAATGAACCCATCCCAATAGAAATTAAGGCAGTTATAACCACAGAAAAAGAACAACACCTAATAAAACACGAAAAAATCTTAGTTTACCATGAAGAAGGAGAAGTGGAAGCTTTAATAAACGAAGCATTACAGGTCATTCGAGGAAAAGAATTCTACGAAAAAATCGTCATAGGCGTGGATCCAGGCAAAGTCTTTGGATTGGCAGTCTTGGCAAATGGAAAAGTCATCGAGACAGAAAACTGTTTCAGCGTCGCCGAAACTTTGGATAAGATAAAGAGTATTATAGGAAATCTTGAAACTGCTCCAGTGTCGTCAATTTCAGTTAAGATTGGCGATGGAGTTCCAATTTATAAAGAACGATTACTGCATGATTTAGATAACGTGTTACCTTCAAATGTAACTTTAGAAAGTGTAAGCGAAGCAGGAACAAACCGCAACCTAAATGAAACTGAACACAGAAGAGGGTTAAGAGACATTGTGTCAGCCATAAAAATAGCTGGAAGAAATGGACATAAATTTCCACGGAGGAAAACAAGTGAATCGTACAGTTGAAAGAGGAAAGACTCTTTTGGTGGACGGCCCTGCTTCTGTTACGGTCATTTCCGGTAAGACAGAGGTATTTGGTTACTCCTTGAGCAGCGCGAAGAAAGTGGTAATACGTGAAGGAAAGCGGTTGCCTTTTGTGGTTGAGGAGACAACAACGTTCGAAATTTCGTTAGGAGAAAGCGCAGGTTTAGAGGAAGTTGATGGAAGCACCATTCCGTCTTCCTGGGTTGAGGCATACGAGGAACTTTTGAATCTTCAAACAAAGCCTTCCACCGTGGTAGTGTTGGGTGCAGTTGATTCTGGAAAGTCAAGTTTTTGCACTTATTTAATAAACATGTTGTTGCAAGAAAAAAGAAAATGTGTGATTTTGGATGGAGATTTGGGGCAGTCTGATGTAGGTCCTCCATGCACAGTTGCTTATGCTGTAGTCACTAAACCAATTACTGATTTGTTTAGTCTAGAGGCAAAAAACGCCTTTTTTGTAGGTGTCACTTCACCAAGCAGAGCCCGCAACAAGGTAATTGAGGGGTTAAGCTTACTAAAAAAGGAAGTTCTCAACGAGAACCCAGACTTTGTCGTGGTAAACACTGATGGGTGGGTTGATGGGGAAGATGCAATTAACTATAAAATGCAACTTGTCAGCGAACTTAATCCAGACTTAGTTTTCTGCATTCAACAAACAGATGAGACAAATCAGCTTTTAAACGCCTTTCAAAAGTTTAGAAAAATGGTTGTTGATTCTCCTATCGCTATAAAACAAAGAGACAGAGAAAAACGCAGAAACCTACGAGAATTGGGATACATAAAATACTTAAAGAATATGAAGATGCAGTCGCTTCCTCTAAGCTGGTTAAAAATTGAAGGAAACGAACTGTTTGTTTCTGATAAGACTCTGAGAAATACTAGAAAAGCAGAGGAAATTTACGAAATTCTGGGAATGAAACCGTTGAATATTGCAGAATTTGAAAACAAAATTTTGATACTCATAGGTAGAAGACGTTGGATTGACGCAGAAAAACTAACCAAAGCTGAGGAATTCACAAGAAAGAAAATTGTGATAGCACGTAAAGGCGACGAGGAAGGACTACTCACAGCTCTATATGATGCTAATAGGAAGTTCCTCGGAATAGGCGTTCTGCAAGAACTTGACTATGCCAGAAAAACTTTGAAAATTCTAACTCCTGTTAAAGAGGAAATTTCAACTGTTGTCATAGGAAAAGTCAAACTTGACAAGAACATGAAAGAAATTCCGTTTTTAGAAGAAGAAAACCAATCTGAATTTCCCATGTTCAGGAAGCTATTTTAAAAGTCTAGTTTCATTTTCAGCATTTCTTTGGCTTTTTGTTGCTTGAGGGGCAAAGCATATTTAGTGGACACTGCTTGCATAATGGATTTCTGGCTTTGCAGTATTTTCTACCAAGCGAAATTAGCAATACATGAACGGCTAAATAGTCTTTTGGTGTATAAAGGAGCTGTAGAGATTCACGAACGGCTTCGTAGTCTCCATTGTCAGGCGCAAGACTTAGCCGTTTTGAAACACGGTTGACATGCGTGTCTACGGGGATTGTTGGCTTTTCAGAACAAAAAAGCAATACCACATCAGCTGTTTTGGGTCCAACTCCTGGAAGTTGTAGCAATGTTTTTCTTGCTTCTTCGAAGGACATTGATAAAATTGGCCTTAGAGTTCCGTGGAATCTTTCAAGAATTATTCGAGAGATTTGCTTTATTGCTTTGGCTTTGTTTTTGTATAAACCTGCTACTTTCAAGCATTCTTCAATTTGGTTTGTTTTGGCATTTGCTAACGCTTCGGGTGCTATTTCGAACTGCTTCGAGAGGTTTTCGAAGGCTTTTGCGGTGTTTCTGCCTGCAGTGTTTTGTGAAATTATTGTCATTATCAGTGTTTCGAATGGTTCTTTCTTGGCAGCCGCCCATTTTGGCATTGCAAATGTCTTCTTGAGTAACTGCAAGATTTTTTCAGCATCGGTTTTGGTCATTTAGTGAATCGCCCTTGAAAATAATAAATAGTGAATATGTGAAGCTATAAATAAGCAATGGAGATTTGCTGATGGAACGTGCAAAAATCGTTAAAGACGAAATAATCGAGCAAAACATGCACTTTCTAGCAGTTTATTTGGAAACAAAAAATGCATGCCTTATTCTTTTAAGCGAAAAAGAAGACAAGCTTGGAACGCTTGCTATTGCGGTTCCAAAACCAAAAGATTTGCTTGGACCACCTTCATCATCAGTACTTTTAGGCGATAAAAACGCGATTTCTGCTCGTATGTTTGCTGAGTACGTATCTTCCATCAAAAAGAAGATTGCGTTAGTTTCTATCTATTTAGAGACAATCAATGAAATGCAAGCACAATCAATCTTCAAGAGGTTAATTGAAAAGGTTGTTCGTACAGAAGCTGAGAAAGAGGGGGCAGTCGCATGAGTTTGAGGAAATTTCTCAGGCAAATGGAGCTGGAAAAACAAGTTTTACACGTCAAAGATGACGTGTCTACCAGGTTTGAACTCTCATACATGATGAAAAGCTTTGACAATCGAGGCGCGATACTCTTGTTCGAGAAAGTAAAAGGTTACAATACGAAAGTTGTTGCTAATGTTTGTGGAAGCAGAAATAGAATCTACACAGCACTTGCCGCAAGCCAAAATGAATTTTACAAAAAATTGACAGAGGCTTGGCACTTTCCGAAAAAACCAAAAATTGTTAGAAACAGTGCAGTGAAGGAAGTTTTTGAGAATGACTTGTCTAAAATTCCTATTCTAACACATTTTGAAAAGGATGCTGGACCATATATCACTTCGGCAGTTGTACATGCAAAAAGCTTGGATGGAAATGTTGAGAATGTATCGATACATCGCCTGCAAGTTTTAGACAAAAAACATTTGGCAATTCGTTTGGTTCCTCGTCATCTTTTCAAATTGTGGCAAGCAGCGAAGAATGCGGGTAAAGATTTGGATGTGTCAATATCTATTGGTGTTCATCCAGCGATTATGCTTGCAGCATCTTCGCCTGTCCCATTTGGAGTTAGCGAGTTCGAAGTTGCAAATGCGTTGATGAATGAAAAACTTCACTTGATTGAATGTGAGCACGTGAACGCTTGCGCTCCAGCCGAGGCTGAGTTAGTTTTGGAGGGTAGAATTTCTATAGAAAAGGAAGTTGATGAAGGCCCATTTGTGGATATAACTGGCACGTATGACATTGTTAGGAAACAACCAGTTGTGGAAATCGTTGGAGTCATGCATCGTAAGGATTATTTTTACCAAGCACTTTTGCCCTCTGGAGCAGAGCACAAGCTTTTGATGGGCCTGCCGCATGAAGTGTTGATTTGGGAGGCTGTTTCAAAAGTTGTTCCAAAGGTGCATGCGGTTAATCTTTCAATAGGTGGAAGTGGATGGCTTCATGCGGTAGTATCTATTGAAAAGCAACTTGATGGAGATGGAAAAAACGCTTTGTTAGCTGCGTTTGCTGCACATCCAAGCTTGAAGCATGCGGTGGTTGTTGATTCCGACATTGATGTGTTTGACGCTTCCGATGTGGAGTGGGCTGTGGCGACGCGTTTCCAAGCCAACGAAGACCTCATCATCATAAACAATGTACGCGGTTCAACATTGGACTCTTCGGCTGACCAAGAAACTGGTTTGACAACTAAGATGGGTTTGGATGCTACTAGACCATTCGCTAAGCCTAAAGAAAAGTTTGAACGGGCAAAGATTCCAACAAATAAGCATGTAGAAGCACTAGTTAATAAGTTGTGCAGTTTATGACGCTAAATTTCTGCACACCTATTTATATAGGAGATATAAAGAGAAAATACAGAAATTGGTGATTTTGTTGTCTGAAGAGAAAAGAGAAGAAAGCGGCGTGTCATTAAAAGTTGAGGATGTTATGGTTAAAGAAGTGATAACGATAGATGAGAATGCAACTGTTAAAGAAGCAGCAGAGGTTATGAACAAGTTCGAGATAGGCTGCTTGATTGCTATCAGAAAAGGAAAAGCCATGGGGATAATAACTGAAAGAGACCTTTTGAAAAGGGTTGTTGCGGACGCGAAAGATGCTAACAAAACTAAAGTGAAAGATGTTATGTCAAGTCCGCTTGTCGTTGTTGAACCCACTATGGATTTGGAAGAAGCTGTTAAGTTGATGTTTCAGATGAAAATCAAAAAGTTGCCTGTGGTTGACGGAAAACGTCTTGTAGGCTTAATCTCTCTGACGGACATAGCTCGTTTTCAACCTCAAATGATAAGAATATTGAAGCAACTTGCTATGAGACAAGCAACGCCGAAGAGCATGAAGAAAGTAATAGATTACTACGTTGTTTAAAGAATTAAGAAGCTTCGTTTAACCATTCTTTTTTAAAGAAGTTTAATTTCTAGGTTTTACTCTAATCAGATTGGCAATAAAGGAATTTGATATTCCTTGAAAGAGACTCTAGTGTTAAAAGTAGATTCGCAAAAACCAGAAATCGAGAAAATTCGAATAGCAGCAAACTTCATCAAGAAAGGCGGCTTGGTGGCGTTTCCAACAGAAACTGTGTATGGCTTAGGCGCAGATGCATTGAACAAAAATGCTGTTTTGGTTCTTTTCGAAGCTAAAAAAAGACCGTTGGATAATCCTCCGATAATACATGTGGAAAACATGGGAGATGTTTATAGATTAACAAAAAGGGTATCTTATAAAGCTGAGCGACTTATGAGCGAGTTTTGGCCTGGTCCTTTAACTTTGATTTTTAAGCGCTCAGAAATTGTTCCTGACGTTACTGTTGCGGGTTTGGACACGATAGCTATTCGTATGCCTAACCATAATGTTGCTTTAGCGTTGATTAGAGAAAGCGAATGTCCAATTGCTGCTCCAAGCGCGAATCTTGCTGGGAAGCCAAGTCCAACAACTGCAAAGCATGTTTTGGATGACCTTGAGGGAAGCATAGATGCAATTTTGGATGCAGGACCAACATGCATCGGCGTTGAATCAACCGTTTTAGACATGACAGTTGACCCTCCACAAATTCTTCGTCCAGGAGGAACACCCTACGAAGTATTGAAAAAAATTCTTGGGGAAGTTAAGCTTCATCCCATTGCGGTTGCAGAGAAACAGCTTTCGATTGAAAAAGCGCGTTCTCCTGGGTTAAGGCATAGGCATTATGCTCCGAAAGCGGACATTATTGTCGTTGAGGGTGCGCTGTCAGTTGTTGTTGCTAAGATTAAGGAGTTAGCAGAAGCGTCTAGGCGTGAGGGCAAGAGGGTTGGTGTTCTTGCCACTGATGAGACCGTTGCTTTTTATAGGGCTGATGTTGTGAAATCGCTTGGAAGTAGGAATGATTTTGTAGTCATTGCGAAGAACTTGTTTAGGCTTCTGAGAGAGTTTGATTCTGAAGGGGTTGATATCATAATTGCTGAGGGTGTACCGTTAGAAGGGTTAGGATTGGCTGTTATGAATAGGTTGAGGAAGGCTTCTGGATACAATATTATTAAGGTTGGTGATCGTTAGAAAAATTTATATGTAAGTGCTTTTTCGTTTGATTTTTGCTAAGTTTCAGTTTCACTTCCATGCATTAAAATGTGTAGGAGGTGATGTTTAATGGCTGCTGCACCATCTGGTACAGTGCCAGTGTTGGTTTTGAAAGAGGGAACCGGGAGAACTACGGGAAGAGAAGCGCAGAGAAATAACATTATGGCTGCGAAGATAATAGCTGAGACTGTGAAGACTACTTTGGGTCCGAGGGGCATGGACAAGATGTTAGTCAGCAGTTTCGGGGATGTCGCCATAACTAATGACGGCGCTACAATTTTGAAGGAGCTTGATGTGCAGCATCCGGCAGCGAAGATGCTTGTTGAAGTTGCGAAGGCGCAGGACAATGAGGTGGGTGATGGAACAACCACTGCTGCGGTTTTAACTGGAGAACTGCTTTCTAAGGCTGAGAATTTGCTTGACCAGAACATTCATCCAACGGTGATTATTGAAGGATTTAAGAAGGCCAGTGAAAAAGCTCAAGAAATTTTGGAGAAAATGGCAATTCCAGTGAGCATGAGTGACGAGGAGAAACTCATTGACGTGGCTGTAACATCCATGGGTAGCAAAGGTATTGCTGGTTCCAAAGAGCATTTTGCTAAACTGGCTGTGGAGGCAGTTAAGCATGTGGCTGAGAAGAAAGACGGAAAAATCAAGGCTGACGTGGACTTAATTAAGGTTTTGAAAAAGCATGGGAAAAGCTTAGAGGAAACAGAGCTTGTCAGAGGCATGGTCATTGACAAGGAAGTGGCGCATCCGCAGATGCCGAAGATTGTCAAAAACGCAAAGATAGCGTTGTTAAATGCGAAGTTGGAGATTGAAAAGACGGAGTTTGACGCTAAAATTAACATTGAAAGTCCAGAGCAGATGAAGCTTTTCTTGGATGAGGAGGAGCGAATGCTTAGAGAAATGGTTGATAAAATAGCGGAAGCGGGTGCAAACGTGGTCTTCTGCGAGAAGGGTATTGACGATTTGGCTTTGCATTTCTTAGCAAAAAAGGGCATCTTGGCAGTGAAAAACGTAAGCAGTAGTGACATGGAGAAACTGGCGAGAGCTACTGGTGGCAAAATCATGGCTAGCTTTAAAGACTTGTCAAGCGACGTTTTAGGAGAAGCAAAAATTATTGAAGAGGTAAAGATTGGCGAGGACAAACTCGTATATGTCAAAGAGTGCAAGAACCCGAAGGCTGTCACAATTGTTGTCAGAGGCGGAACAGAGCATGTTATTGACGAGGCGGAACGTTCACTGCATGATGCTTTGTGCGTTGTTAGAAATGCTGTCGAGGATGGAAAGATTGTTCCTGGCGGTGGCGCACCTGAAGCGGAGGTCGCAAAACAGCTTAGGGAGTATGCGGTTAAGGTTGGTGGTCGAGAACAGTTGGCAATTGAGGCTTTTGCTGATGCTGTGGAGTCTATTCCTTTGATTTTAGCTGAAAATGCTGGTTTAGACCCTATTGACATTATGGTGGCTTTGCGTGCTAAACATGAAAGTGCTGCTTCGCCTTCTTATGGTGTTGACGTGTTTTCTGGTAAGGTCAGGGACATGCTGGAGCTGAAAATTGTTGAGCCATTGCGTGTGAAACAGCAAGTCGTGAAGTCTGCGACTGAAGCGGCGAACATGATACTGAAAATCGACGATTTAATTGCGGCTAAAGGTATGGAAAAAGAGAAAGAGAAGAAACCGCCTAAAGAACCATCAGAGTTCGGTGAAGAATACTAGAAGACGACAATTTATCCAAATTTCTTTTTCTTATTTCGTTTAGTTGCAAAGGTTCAGATTATGATAAGTGTATTGTGGTAGAAATTAACTAACATTGACAGTTGATCTCAGATTTTTGGCTCTTTGGTAATTATAGCCCCCCTTATTTATAGGTTGAATTTATAAGTATTCTAATTGCTACGAAAGGAAGGTCTAAGAGATGATTGAGCGGAAGCCGTGCCCAAATGTTCAAGTTAATTTGCAGAATTGCACATGCAGTTATGGTAGTTGCGAAAAGCGTGGAAAATGCTGCGAATGCATACGCTACCACAGGGAAAATGGAGAACTACCCGGATGCCTGTTTCCACCAGAAGTTGAGAAGACTTACGACCGCACAATAAAAAGGTTTATTGATTTTCATAGTCAGTGATTTCGCTATTTCGCTTTTTGCTTTGGATTTCTTCTTATACGCATTTCCAGGTAGTCTTTTCCATATGGAAAGCACCATTCAAAATACTTCTTGCAAGGAAACTCTTCATAATCTCGCATGCAATATGCAATGCCACGCTTTACGGCACAATCCAGACTAAACATAACACGCCTTTGCCATCCCATTGTGCCGCCACTTTTTCCTTTGCTATCTCTTCAACTCCAGAACCGCAAACACAATCCCCTCCCCGGCGTCAAGCATGGTTAAAACTCTCAGAAGTATGTAGGCTTTAAAGGCGCATTCATGTAAAAAGATTTAAATTTAGAAAGCCCCCTTAAAATAAACTGGTGTGTTCATGGATCTTCCTCGTCTAATAGTGTTAGCTACGTTAATAGTTATAGGAGGGTTATCTTGGTTCTTTTTCTTTCGAAAGTCGTTAAACCAGTTCTTAGAAAATCGAAGAACGGGAGTGGTTAAACCTATGAGCCTAGAAGAAGCTCTCTTGTTTTCATTGTTTATACCATTTGTCGTATCTACGGGTATAGGTATTTTTTGGATTACGGCAGTAGGCCTTGAGGGGTTACCGAGAGTTCTGATCATCACAGCTGTAGCAACCACAGCTTTTTCTTTCGTATTTTTGACTCCTCTCCTATACATAACTGGTAAGGTAGGGTATATGCACACTAAAAAAGAGTTAGAAGCTGGAATAAAGCACGAATTCTCACAGAAGAAAATTTTATGCATCCTCTTGGCCTCCATACCCGTCGTAACCATGACATGGGGTGTTATATTTTACTTTATGAAAGGATACATAGATTTATTC
>JAIMAA010000035.1 GCA_023512225.1 Candidatus Bathyarchaeota archaeon | reverse complement strand
ATTAAACAAAACAAAAAGCTTTCCTCTAATCAAAATACTCCTCAAACATGACCGAAAGAACTCTATAACCGCCATAACCACCCAAATTAATAGATGAAAAACCCGTAAAAGCTTTACTATACAAAAAGCTATTTTAAGTGTATCTCAACTATGTCTTTGTCTTCTAGGACAAACGATGCTCCTACCTTTTGTGGACTAAAAGCAAGACGTTTAGCCCAAATTTTCGCAAAGTAAAAGTTTTCTTTGAAGTCGCTGTGAATGTTTTTGGCTAAGTCGTATACTGTCGCACCTTTTTTCAGAACAAAAGGCTTTCTGGAATAGTCTTTTTCATTTGGCTCTTTGGTGTAAACCCGTATAACATCCAGTGTCTTGAATAGGGTTTCACCTAGCTTGTCTAAGCCGTATCCGCTGTTGCATGAAACTGCAATTATTGGCAGTTTGTCGCCAACATATGCCTTCAAAAGCATAAGATTCCCATCAGCGCCAGCCAAGTCAATCTTATTCGCAACGATAATTGCTGGCTTATACACAGTATTCTCAAAAATAGCGTCTTCAACCTCGTCAAGTGTAGCTTCGCCGGAAATTTTAACCACAGCATCCCCAATCCGATAGCTTTTCAGAAGTTCCTCAACATCTTGGAAACTGCAGTCAACAAGCCTGCCCAAAACGATTATCCGCAAACCAGCACCCATAAACTTACGTTCAATCTCAACTCTCGCCTTGGGTTTGCTAACGAGAATCCGTGCCTTCTCTAACTCGCCCAAAACAAGAGACAACTGCTCCACTGGGTTCTGCGACAAATCCACCATTAAAATCAGCCCATCTGCATTTCGTGCTAAAGCTAAAGTCTGAAGTCCCCACGCCCTGCCTTCCGCAGAGCCTTCCATCAGCGCTGGAGCTTCCAATATCTGAAATTGAATATCTTCAAAATTCATTATTCCCGGAACAGGTTCCCTTGTGGTGTAAGGCGCCGGTGAAACTTCAACCTTCGAATTTGTGACCGCTCCAAGCAAGCTGCTCCTTCCGACATTCGTCACGCCCAAAAGCACTATTTGAGCCGCGCCTTCTTTCTCTATGAAATACTTCGGTCCGCCTTTACCCGCTCTTTTCCGTTTCTTTTCTTCCATTTCCTTACGCATCGCTGCAATTTGCTTTTTTATTTGACCGCGAAGCTTCAAAGTGCCCTTGTGCTTCGGAACTAAACTTAGAAACTCTTGCATTCGCTGAAGCCTTTCCCGTGGATTCTTTGTAGCTTCAACTTCTGCCCATTTCTTTTTTGCATCCGGAGGCAAGTTTGTCGGCATAAACCAAACGCGTCCAATACTGATTTCAAAATTTTACTCTAATATTTGTTTCCGCGACATCATACTCATCAAGCCGCATTATCATAAAAAGATTAAAATAATTGAATGAACAGTTGTGTAAACGAATTCACTAAAATTTAGAGGAGAAAAATTAAAAATAAGGAGGAAAAAGAATGAGCAAATCCGAAAAGCCGCACTTAAACCTAGTAATCATGGGACACGTTGACCATGGAAAATCAACAACCACAGGACACTTGCTATACTTGGCAGGAGCCGTAGACGACAGAACAATAAAAGCTTTCGAAGAAGAAGCCAAAAAAATGGGCAAAGAAACCTTCAAATTCGCATGGGTTCTCGACAACCTCAAGGAGGAAAGAGAAAGAGGCTTAACAATCGACCTTCGATTCCTAAAGTTTGAAACCAAAAAATACTACTTTACAGTCATAGACGCCCCGGGACACAGAGACTTCGTCAAAAACATGATAACCGGCGCAAGCCAAGCCGACGGCGCAATACTTTTCGTTTCAGCAAAAAGAGGCGAATTCGAAGCAGGCATTGGACCTGGTGGGCAAACGCGAGAACACGCGTTTTTGGCTTTCACTTTAGGCGTTAACCAACTGGTTGTAGCCATTAATAAGATGGATGACGTGTCTGTTAACTGGAACCAAGACAGATACAACGAAATCAAAAATGAAGTTTCAAGAATGCTTAAGATGGTTGGTTACAAGGTTGAGAAAATCCCGTTCGTGCCAACATCTGGTTGGACTGGCGACAACCTTGTCAAGAAAAGCGAAAAAATGCCTTGGTACACTGGACCACCACTGATTGAGGCTTTAGACACTTTTGAGGTTCCTCCAAAACCAACAGGTAAGCCGTTGCGTATTCCTATTCAGGACGTTTACAGCATTACGGGTGTAGGCACGGTTCCGGTTGGAAGGGTGGAAACAGGAACGTTGAAAGAAAACGATGTTGTCATATTTATGCCAGCAAACAAGCAAGGTGAAGTGAAATCTTTGGAGATGCACCATACAAGAATACCGAAAGCTGAGCCTGGCGACAACATCGGATTTAACGTTAGAGGCATCGCGAAAACGGATATTCGCCGCGGAGACGTCTGTGGACACGTCACGAATCCGCCGACGGTTGCTAAAGAATTCATTGGACAAATAATTGTTATCTACCATCCAACGGCTATTGCAGCGGGGTATACACCTGTTCTGCACTATCATACAGGACAGATTGCATGCCGCTTCACTGAGCTTATAAAGAAGATTGACCCACGTTCTGGACAAGTTGTAGAGGAGAAACCAACGTTCTTGAAAACTGGAGACGCAGCATGGGTGAGGATGGAGCCTTTGCATCCCATAGCCATTGAAACCTACACTGAGTTTCCTGAGCTTGGAAGGTTCGCAGTGAGAGACATGGGTACAACGATTGCTGCAGGCGTGGTTAAAGAGATTACGAAGAAAGGACCATAAAAGTTCTTTTCTTCCATTTTTATATTTTGTATCCTATTGTTTTGCGTGTGCGTAACAGCGCTAGACTCGTCTATTTGGAGTCAAATATGCTTTTGTTAAGGGTTTATTATTGAATTAGGCGGGTGTATAGGCTTGAGGTTGTTAGCTTTGGGTTTTGCAAATTAGTTGATGGTTTGCGCTTGATGGTTAGTGCTTATTGACTGAAAAAAGGGGAACTTGAGGACGCCATCTTTACTTCGACAGGTTTTACGACCAACACACCGACATTTTAGGCTGAAAGGTTCATTCCAGATTTGTCCTCTAGACTTTGCTAAGTCATTTCTTACCTAATCAGTGTTCAAATGACAAAAAATTGACAAGGTTAATAAAAGAAGGTTGGAGTAGAATTGGTCATGCGTTGTTCCCATTGCGGATTATGTTGCAAAAAAACTAGAATGCTGCTTTCCAGCGCAGATGTTACACGTTTGGAAAGAGCAGGTTGGGACAGACAGAAGTTCATGCGTTATGATATAAATGGTTTTATTAGATTGAAAAATCGCCGTGGGTTCTGCGTCTTTTATGATATTGAAAAATACCGTTGCAGAATTTATAAGTATAGACCCTTGGGATGCCGCATCTATCCAGTAGTCTACAGCGAACAAGAAGGAATAATAGTGGATGACCTCTGTTCTATGAAAAACACCATCTCAGAATCAGAAATTAAAAGGAAAGGTAAAAAGGTAATGAAGCTTCTGCAAAAAATAGATGACGAAGCATCCTATCATAGAAACACAACTAGAAAAGGCAAAGTTTGTTAGCAAGCCAATTTCTTCATACCCTCTTAGTTCTTTGCATCTTCCGAAAAAGGACAGTGAGTTTTTTAGAGGGTGCTAATAATGCCTCAGTGTCTTTCAGAGGTCAAAATGTGCCTATAAGCAAGAAAGAAAAAAAAGTTGCGGGTTTGGAAAAGTATAGGCAATTGCAGAGAGCTAAGGAAATGAAGAGGAAACAAAGAAAGAAGATTTTGCTTCCTACATGGCATACTAAAGTTGAAAAATGGTCAATTAGGCAACACGAAGGTCGCAATAGTCTATCTCTCTCCTCTCATAAGCCTTTTTAGCTCTCGTCTGAAACAATGACGATTCCGCCGATCCACTTGAGTTAGACTAATATACTTGGCGGTGTACTTACTTGCAGCAGTTAGAATTCTCTAGAGAAAGAGTTTAGCAAATCAGCGTTTACTTTTTCTCCGGTTGTTCTGACTAATGCCTATGTTCTTACTAGGTGGAGGTGGAAAATTGGGTAAAAGGAAGGTAATCAGTGAAGAAGAGCTCGAAAACATAGTGTTGCCCGCTGCAACCGATGTGTTGGGTATTGCCGTTAAGATGCTTGGTTTTGACAGAATTATGGTGAAGTGTCAAGATGGAAAAGAGCGATTGTGTAGAGTTCGAGGAAAACTGAAGAGGCGAGTGTGGATAAGAGACGGAGACCTTGTCCTGGTTTCTCCTTGGGAGTTTCAATCAGACAAGAGAGGCGATATTTTCTGGCGATACAGAAAGAATCAAACTGAATGGTTGAGAAGCAATGGCTACCTTACGATGGAAAAGTAAGAAGAGAGGCCAAATTGAATGAACACTGTGCATGCAAAAAGTTTTAGCCGACTAATTCAACAGTTGTTCCTAAAGCTTGACCTGGCACTCCTTTTCGGAATTTGGCTCTGACCACGCCTTTCTTACCGTGAAAAGCGACAATTTTCCCGATAAGCCTGATCTTTCCTTTTTTCCAAACTACTTTTCGTCCGATAAGTTGACTTGCCAGAGAGACAGAATTTTCATGTGCAAATTGGATTAGGCACTCTTTTGGCATTTGCGTTCTGATGCCTATTCGATAGTTTACGATTGTTCCATGAACTGGTTGAGACAAGAAGTTTCACCGTTACAGTTCTTTAAGGTCACCGCTGACTTTTAAATCTATTTAGCTTCACCTTAGCTTGTGCCTATTACCCTCTCTAGCTTATACACGAATTAAGTCTTATCCGTAAAAACCATTTTGACTGAAAAATCGCCTTCCTATACCTTAATATGTGACGAAGCGCATTACTATGGATAGGTAGAATTCTTTAAGGAAGAATATTGATAAAAGAGTTTGTAATGCGTTTTGTCATTTCTCTTAATTATTCTACTAGAAAAACATGAGGTGAAAACTATGGAATTAGTAAATGAGAAGGTAAACACGCCAGCCCAATCGTGGGCTAACAGAGTGAAAAGAAAGCCTCTGCCCAAAGTAGATTATTATTCTGAATTGAGAAGCTGGCTACAGCGTGCTATATTAGAAGCAGAAAAGAAGAAGGACTTCAACAAAAAAGGTCAGCTCGTAATCCTTCTAAACGATCTCTAAGAATAGCCTTTATGAGGGAAGCAGCATAGAGAAAAGTGGAAGAGCTTTGTTCATTCTATCAATTGTTTTCTCTATCTTCTAAATGCCACACATTTAGAGATGTAAAGAAACTTACACATGCGGATGCATGATGGGCGTCTCAACGCTTTTACGAGCTTTGTGTTATGCTCAAGTTTTATCAATAGAAATAGATTAGTTTCTCATGTTACATATAACGTAATCAACGAGTTGATGCTATGTCTGGAACTGAAACGTTGCTTCCGTACTTGAAAGAGAAGAAAGCAGAAGAACAAGAAGAACCGACAATAATCGTTGACAGCCGCGAGGCGAATACCGCAACAAAAATTGTTAAGGGTCTTAGGGAACGCGGTATCAACGTCAAAATTGAAACTTTAGAGAAAGGCGACTACATTCTATCTGACATGTGTGCTGTAGAAAGGAAAACCGTTCAAGACTTTGTTTACACGCTTACTCGCCGTTACCTTTTCGAGCAACTTTTCAAACTAAAAGAGGTCTATCCAAAATCATTAATCGTTTTAGAGGGCTATCTGCCCATAATATATAAGTTCAGTCGAATCCAACCTGTCTCCGTTTGGGGCGCCATGTTTAACCTTGCCAAAAACGGCATAGCCATTGTTAACACTACTTCATACAAGGAAACTGTTGATTTTCTTTACGTTGCCGCTCGCCAAGAGCAAATAGTTGAAAAAAGGCATCCAACAATTCACCCAATTAAAAAGTGCGAGACAATAGAAGACGCTCAAATATACTTAATTGCAAGTTTGCCGTTGGTTGGAAGAGAAAAAGCCATATCAATTCTCAAAACTTACCAAACACCACTAAATGCACTAATAAACGTGGACGACTGGCCCAAAACTGTCTATGGACTTGGACCAATAATAAGCGGCAAAGTTAAAGAAGTACTGAACACTCCTTTTAGAGGGTGAAAAACCACATGGACGTAGAAGTTTCTCCGACACGAAAAGTCAGCATACTAGGATTAGACAAGCGTTCAGTCAACGACATCGTATGGTGTGCCACAACATTCGGCGCGAACAGGCTCTACTGGATAGACGGCTACGTCTTATGCCTAGAAGTTTACGAAAAATCCTTCGAGCATGAATTGAAAAAGAAAGAATTTCCAATAAGCCAAATCTGCTACGCGAAATTTCCGAAATACGAGAAAATCTACGAAGTAGAAAAAAGCCTTCAGCTTCCAATAGTTAACGTTTCAGACATGAAAATATTCAAAAGTATTCTTGAGGCAATTTTGAAAAGTGAAAATGAAAACGAGCAAAAATAGAATGGTTGAAGGCGCCTAATATTTTGGTCTATATTTTTGTGTGTATTCGTAGCCATGTTTGAATGCTTTGATGTTCGTTTCTAAATGTTTGGTGGGAACTAGTTCTTTTAAAGCCTCTATGATGCTTTCATCTTTTATGGGCATCTTCTTTGTAGCAGCTAAAGCGCCGATTAACACAACGTTTTCTGTTAGGATGTTTCTAGCTTCTGTTGCTAACTTTGCAGCTTCAACAACGATGATATCTTTTGTAAAACTGCGAATTTTATCAGTTATCTTTTTCAAGCTTGGATAATCCACCATTTTAGCAGTGAGTTCAGTCGGCGTAATTCTTTCATCACTCATTATAATTGTAGTTTTTTCTGAGGCAAGGTTCAAATTACGTAAGGTCTCTAAGGGCTCAAATCCCAAGAGAACGTCTGCTTTTCCGTCCAGAAATGTGGGCGCCAAGACATTTTCTCCAATTCTCACGTTGGAAACGACCGCTCCGCCTCTCTGCGCCATTCCGTGGATTTCGCTCACTCGAACATTCAAGCCTTCCTTAAGAGCTGCCGTTCCAAGAATCTCCGCTGCTAATAATATGCCTTGTCCACCTACTCCAGTCAAAACAATGTTAAATTCTTTCATTCCCGCCACTTCCTTAGCTTACCTCCTCACATTTTATGGCTTGGTATGGACAGACTGAAGCGCATAATCCGCATCCTATGCAGAGGGCTTCGTTGATGCTTGCCTTTCCATCCACCAAAACCAAGGCTGGACAACCCAGCAGCTTAATGCAAGCCATACAATTCGTGCATTCCTCAGTTATTTTACAAACCATTATTTTTGCACTTTTGCGTCTTCTGTCTCTGACAACCATCAATGCACACGGAGAACGAAAAACAACAACGGAAGGGCCTGGATGCTGCAAAGCTTCTTTCAATACCGCTGTTGCTTCTTTAACTTTGAACGGGTCAACAACTTTTACGTATTTTACACCGCATCCCTCTGCAACTTTTTCAATAAGCACTTTCTCTGTTGGAACGCCCATGCCAGTCACGCCAGTTCCAGGGTGCGGCTGATGTCCGGTCATGGCGGTTGTTTGGTTATCTAAAACTGCCAGAGTTATTTTGTGGTTGTTGTAGACTGCGTTGATTAGTCCAGGAATGGCTGCGTGGAAAAATGTTGAGTCGCCAATAATTCCTATCGTGTCTCTTCCCGTCACTTTGTTTATGCCTTGAGCCATACTCACGCTTGAGCCCATGCACAAGAAACCATCGCCAATGCTTAATGGCGGCGCAAATCCTAAAGCATAACAGCCTATATCGTTTGGATAGATTGCTTTTCCGTCGGTGGCTTTCCTTATCACGTAGAATGAGGCTCTGTGAGGGCATCCGGCACATAAGATTGGCGGTCTACGCGGCAAATCCTTCAGAACTTCGGCATATTTCTCGTCAATCTCTTCGAAGTTGATTGGCAATTTTCTGCCTGTTACTTTTGCCAAGCCAATCATAACTGCGCGTGTAGAAAGTTCGCCGTCTCTTGGAAAATAAAGCTTACCTATTTTCCCATAAATCTTCACATTAGGAGCGTAATCCTTGGCTATGGCTTTAACTTGCATTTCCAGATAAGGCTCAAGCTCTTCAACAACAACTATTTTTTTGTGCTTTCGCAGAAAAGCCCCTATTAGATTTTCCGGTAGTGGATGTGTCATGCCAAGTTTGAGGACGCCAGCGTCCAAGCTTAACATGTCTATGGCTTCCATCGCGTAATTGAAGGCTGCACTTGCAGAGATTACGCCAAACTTGCCGCCTTTACTTTCGCGCACTACAGTGTTATACGGTGATGCTTCGCTGATTTCCTTAGCCTTCTCCACTTTTCTCAATAAAACAGTGTGCATTGGTCTGGAATTAGCTGGAACTAAATTCATACGTTTTATGTCTCTAACAAATTCGCCTTTGAGGTTGGGCTTTGCAAGTTTGCCGTAGGTTACTGGTCCGCGTGTGTGGCTTACGCGGGTTGTGGTTCGAAGCAAAACAGGAAGCTCCAGTTTCTCGGAAATTTCAACTGCGGAAACTGTCATGTCTTTGGCTTCTTGAGCGTTTGAAGGCTCCAAGCATGGAAGATTTGCGAGTAAAGCGTAAAAACGGTTGTCTTGCTCATTCTGGGAACTGTAGCATTCCGGGTCATCAGCTGTAACAATTGTACATCCACCTTTTACACCCATATAAGCCAACGTCATAAGCGCATCTGCAGCAACATTCAATCCCACATGTTTCATTGCAGAAAGTGACCGCACACCACAATTTGCAGCTGCTGCAGCAATCTCCACGGCAACCATCTCGTTGATGGAATATTCCATATAAACGCCCGCTTCTGCAGCAATTTCAGAGATGGAATCCGCTATTTCGGATGCTGGCGTGCCCGGATAAGTGGTTACTACGCCTATACCCACTTCTAAGATTCCTCTTGCTATCGCTTCGTTGCCAAGCAAAAGCGCACGTTTTTTTGGCGTGTCTTGTAATAGTAAACGTAAATCAGGCAAACGTTTTATCTCCTCAGCGCGTGTAGAAGTCGTTCATTCTTTTGGCTTTAAATATAACTTTTGGTGATTCAACGCGAAAAGCAATCTTGAACCGAAAGAATTATTAAAACGCGGTTAGGATACAGAGCGTTCATTCGTGAGGTTTGTAATAATGTCCATAAAATTGTCAAATGGAAAAGAAATCCCAATTGAAATGCATAAGGCGCGGATGGTGCAGAAAATTTCTTTGCCGCCAGTTGAACAGCGTCTCAAAGCCATAGAAGAGGCTGGCTACAACACTTTCCAGCTTAAGACTAAAGACTTGTTTCTCGACATGCTCACAGACAGCGGAGTAAACGCGATGAGCGACAACCAATACGCTGCCATGATGCGGGTTGACGACGCCTACGCAGGCAGCATGACCTTTTACGAGTTCGCAGACGCCGTAAAAGATGTTTTAGGGTATAAGTACGTGATGAATGTTCATCAAGGAAGAGCTGCAGAACATTTAATTTCTAAAGTATTCGCAAAACCAGGCGACGTGGTCCCGACAAACTACCATTTCACCACAACCAAAGTTCACATTGAACTGACCGGCGGAGCCGCATGCCTAGAAATTTATCATGATGAAGCGCTTAAAACAGAAAGCACCAACCCGTTCAAGGGCAACATGGACCCTCAAAAACTGAAAAACGTGATTAAAAAGTATGGAAAGGAAAAAGTAGCTTACGTGCGCATGGAAGCAACAACTAACCTTCTTGGCGGTCAGCCATTCTCAATGCAGAATCTAAAGGAAATCAAACAAATCTGTAAGGAGCACGGCTTAATACTCGTTTTAGACGGAAGCCTAATCAGCGAAAACGCCTATCTTATACGACAACGCGAAAAGGGCTACGAAAACAAGACAGTCGCGGAAATCGTCAAAGAAATGTGCAGCTACGCAGACATCTTCTACATGAGCGGAAGAAAAAACACGTGCGTCAGAGGCGGATGTATAGCAACAAACAACAAAGAACTGTTTGAAAAATTGCAGCCTTGGCTTCCAGTTTACGAAGGCTTCTTCACTTACGGCGGCATGTCCCAGAGGGAAGTTGCTGCGATGGCTGTTGGAATGCGAGAGATGGTTGACTTGGACATGGCTGGTTGCGCAATAGAACAAATAAAATATTTTGTTAATAGACTGAAGGAAACTGGAATTCCGGTGGTTACGCCGCCAGGCGGACTAGCTTGCCACTTGGATGCAAAGAAGTTCTTGCCGCACATTCCTCAATCAGAATATCCAGCAGGCGCGTTGACTGCAGCACTTTATATTGTGTCGGGCATCAGAAGCATGGAAAGAGGCACAATTTCAATGGAAAGAGACAAGGATGGAAAGGAAGTTTTCGCCGATTTAGAATTGACGAGGCTTGCACTTCCAAGAAGAGTCTACACAATATCGCACATTGAATATGCAGTGGATAGAATAAACTGGCTTTACAAGCACAGAAACTTAGTGAAAGGCTTAAAATTTGTGTTTGAACCGCCAGTGCTGCGTTTCTTCCTTGGAAAGCTGGAAGCCTTAGACAACTGGGGAAGAAATCTGGCAGAGGTATGCAAAAAAGAAATAGGCGACCACTAAACTCTTTTCTACTTAATTCTTTTTAATACAATTTTAGAAAATAAAGGAAGAAATTCGAAGCTTTTTGCTTATTTGCCTTTGAATGCTGGTTTTCTTTTTTCTGCAAAGGCTGAAACGCCTTCTTGTAAGTCTTCTGTTGATGCGACCACGCCGAAGCCTTCACGCTCTAGGGCTAATGCGGCATCCAAGCTTATTTCTGAGCCCTTATTGATTAACGCTTTAGCAACTTTAAGTGCTACAGGAGCTTTTGACGCTAACTCCAACGCGAATTGCCTCACGGTTTCTCGAAACTTGTCAGCGGGAACAACCATGTTCACAATGCCAAGCTGCTCAGCAGTTTTCGCATCAATCATCTTACCCGTATAGACAAGTTCTTTAGCTTTTCCAACACCCACCAAGCGCGTGAGCCTTTGAGTTCCGCCCCATCCTGGAATTAAGCCTATGTTGATTTCTGTTTGTCCCATCCGCGCGTTTTCCGAAGCAATGCGCAAGTCGCATGCCATGGCAACTTCTAAGCCGCCGCCCAAAGCGTAACCATTAATAGCCGCTATGACAGGTTTCTCCAAATTTTCAAAAGCAACACAAAGCTTTTCGCCCATAAGCGAAAGCTCTCTTGCTTTTAGAGCGTTCATGCCTTTCATGGCTTTTATGTCCGCGCCTGCTGAAAACGCTTTTTCGCCGGCTCCTGTAAGCACGACGACACGTACGTTTTCGTCTTTTTTAACGTCCTCTACAGCCTGCAGAACTTCTTCTATTACTTCTTTGCTGAACGCGTTTAATGCTTCTGGACGGTTCAAAGTGATTGTGGCTACGCCTTCGCTTTTCTCGTAAATTATAAATTTAAACTCCATGGGCATGCGCTCCTATTTTTGTGTCCAGTCATAGAAGCCTTTTCCCGTCTTTCTTCCGAGCAATTGTGCTTTAACCATTTGCTTCAAACCAGTGTGCGGATGAAACTTTGGGTCTATTTCCCTTTCTAGGATTTCCGCAATAGCCAGCGTCGTATCTGCACCTATGTAATCCAATAACATGAGTGGTCCCATGGGCCAGTTTAAGCCCAGTTTTATGGCTTTGTCTATGTCATCTCTGTCGGCTACGCCTTCCCAGTACAACGCGACTGCCTCGTTTAAGGCTGGAATTAGTATGCGGTTTACGATAAAGCCAGGGCAGTCTTTCTTGACCAAGACCGTTTCTTTTCCCATTTTCTGAGCGACTGCAAGCACGGTTTGTATTGTTTCTTCAGAGGTTTTTGCGCCTTTGATGACTTCGATTAGTTTCATTAATTGTGGCGGGTTGAAGAAGTGCATTCCGCAGACTTTTTCTGGACGCTTGGTTGTTGAGCCCAATTCGGTTATGCTTATTGACGAAGTGTTTGAAGCAATTATTGCATGGGCTGGCGCGTATTGGTCCACTTCGCGGTATGTGGATTTTTTGAGTTCAACATTTTCTGTTACTGCTTCGATAATGAGGTCTACGTCAGAGACTGCTTCTTTCAAATCCACTGTTGGGTGTATTCTGCTGAGGATTTCGTTAACTTGCCCTTCTGTTAGTTGCCCTTTTGCTTGGAACTTTTGCAAGCTAGCCTTTATCATTTGCATACCATTGTCTACGAAGCGCTGCTCAATGTCACGCAAGTTTACTTCATATCCGGATTGCGCGGCTACTTGGCATATGCCGTGTCCCATTAAACCTGCACCCAAAACTGCAATTTTCTTAACTTCCATAACATTTTCACCTTTCAAATTTGAAAAGTATTAGGTTGATGTTTTATTAAAAAGGTTTTTCAAACAGAAACTGAATATTTGAGCATCAATTCGCAAGTTTCTCGCAAGCCAAAGCAGCTATATCCGTTGTTTTCTGTGAAAAAGCTAAAATTTTCGAACAACATTTGTTTTGTTAATGTTATCTGGCGAATCATATGGCAATTGGCAAGTTTAAAATTAATCCATATGTGAAAGACGGCAAGGTTTTGGTTAGCAAAGTGAGTGATGCTGCAAATGTTAAGGAAAACATTTTAAAAGCTGTAAACTTGATTGGCGGCTTCAGCAAAGTCATTGAAAGGGGCGATGAGGTTCTTTTGAAGCCTAATTTTAACACCGCTGATCCTCCGCCTGCTTCAAGCGACCCAGAATTTGTTAAGGCCGTCATCGAATTGTTATTTGAGCACGGCGCTGGAAAGGTTGTTGTTGGCGAGTCTTCCATGTTTTCACTTCACACAAGAAACGTGCTTAAGGAAACTGGAATGATCAGCAAAGCTGAAGAAGCAGGTGCGGAGTTAGTGTTTTTCGACGAAGGAAAATGGGTTAAAGCCTCCACTGGTGGCAAGTACCTCAAAACAGTCAGTTTACCTGAAACTGCGCTGAATGCGACGAAACTTGTTTACGTCTGCAGTATGAAGACACATAAGTTTGCTAAATTCACTTTAAGCTTGAAACTGGCTGTTGGTTTTATGAAGCCGAGCGAGCGAATGCTTTTGCACATGAGACATTTGGAAGAGAAAATTGCAGATTTAAACCTCGTTGTGCATCCAAACTTAATAATAATGGATGGAAGAAAATGTTTCATTAACGGTGGACCAGCATGCGGCGAACTCCGAGAACCAAACGTTATACTTGCTTCCGGCGACAGAATAGCTATCGATGTAGAAGCATTAAAAATTATTCAAGGCTACGAAGGCTCCAGTCTGAATGAAGACCCATGGAGTTACACGCAAATACGCAGAGCTGCGGAGCTTGGATTGGGTGTTAAAAACGAGCAAGAATATGTGGTCATAAGCGGATAGAAATTATAAACCTATTTCTGACGCTATAGTTTTCAGCCCGTTAAGCGCAATTTCAAAAAACTTCTCCCTTGGAATTCCGATTTCTTCGCAGACAAGTATGCGTTCTCTCTCAGCTCCTCTTGCAAAGTCCTTATCTTTAAATTTCTTTGCAACCGTTTCCACTTTTACATCCGCCAACTTCTTTGACGGCATTACTAAGGCACATGCAACCAGCAACCCCGAAATTGCATCGCTGGCAATTAACGCCTTCTCCATCCTTGTTTCGGGCATAACGCCTGTGTGGCGAAAATTGTGCGCTTTAATAGCCTTAATTAGCACTTCGGGGACGAGTCCTTTGAGGATTTCTTCTGTTAGCAAACTATGCCTTTCTGGTGTCGCCTCAGTTTTCTCATAGTCGATATCATGCAGCAAGCCTATAAGCGCCCATTGCTCTTCGTTTTCGCCCAAATATTTCGCTGCACCTCGCATTATGGCTTCAACCGCAAGCATGTGAAAGAGAACATTCCTTTTTGAAACATTATTTTTAACCAGATTAAGAGCTTCATTACGTGTTAACATAACATCACTTAGATTCTCATTCGTCTTAAAAAGCTGAAGTAATATATAACGAAATTGCAGGTTTTCTAGGATAACAGCAAACAAAATGGCTTCATGCAATAAAGCTATATGCCTCTTGGACGCACATAAATAGTGAATATGAACCTAAATCTTGAACCATGGAAGAAAATAGGCATAGTTGTTCTATGCATATTCATTTTTGATATCCTTATAGTTCTCTTTACAAGCGGGAACCCCTACTGGGGAAATAAATCCGGAAAAGTTGTTTTTAGCGACTTGCTATTCTTTGAGGGAATAATAATTTTAGGAATAGGTGCCTTAATCGCATCTGGCTATTCAGCACTACGTATGGAGCGTTGGCAATCTCTATATGCAAGTCCAGGTGGATATGTAGAATATTTAAGGGAACAACGTAAAAAGCAGGTTGCCTTTGGAATAGTCTGTATGCTTATTGGGGCATTATTAGTGCTTTTGGCTGTTGCAGTTTTATATTTAGGTTGATTTCCGGTGATTGTCTAGCGCCTTTCAGTGTAACTAAAGATAATGTTGGATGTACTATATTATTCAAATTCACCATACATTTGGTTAGGCGCAAGAACATCTGGATACTTATTTCTTAGAAGAAGACGTGCAGCATAACACATGTGGCATGCATCAGCGTAGGCTTCCTCACGTGTCAAACCGAACTTTTCAACTAAAGCCACAGGACCGCCACGAACCAAAGGCTCAAGGATTGGATTCTCGTATGGATTGTATTCTTCAATTATCTTTGCGAAAGGCTTTTGCCAAGCGTTGCCGATTGATATACCTTGACAAACATGCACGTATCCGAATGGGTCTATGTGCACTCTTTCTTGATTAGTGAAATTTTCGTATGGACATTTTGTGAATTCATGCCAAGGCTTTTTGGCTACGTCTTGTGGCAATTTCGAAAAAGCTCTGCCTTTATACATTAACTCGCATAAATCAACTTTTACTCCTTCAATCTCTTTTGGGCATGGTTTCGTGACATGGGGGTCTTTGACTGCAAGTATGTCTGCTTTTATTTGTAGCGCATGAGCCGCCTTCACAGCATTTCTTACCATTTCAGTTTCCCAGTTTTCTCCATGGTAAAAGTCGCTGCTCAAAGTCAACTCAACATTTTTGATTTTTGATATGGGACGTAGCCATTCCACTGCGTCGTCTGGACACGTAGCCCAGTAACAGTTTGAAAGAATTTCCACGCGAAAGCCAAATTCTACCGCTTCAATAGCGGCTTTGACCATTATTGGATAGTATAGGAAGGGTTCGCCGCCTTCTATGGCAACGTAATTCACGGTTTGTAACTTTTTTGCCTCTGCCAAAATATTTCTAATTTGGTTAAGTGTGAAAGTTCCTTTTGCTTTGGAGCTTCCCCAGACAAAACAGTGGTCACATTCCAAGTCGCATCGGTAAGTGAGGAGAAAATGGACACCTTTTAAACTCAACAAGGACACCACTTAAAGATTAACATGCGAGAATAGTTAAATCTTGTCGAAAGGTGCTCATTATGTGGGTGAATTAGGTAAAATATATAATTACGGTCGGATTCCCTTTGCTTTCAATGTCAGGTGTAAAACATCAATGACTGTGACGAAGCCTAAAATTACTTGGAAAAGCATTGTTTTGCCAGCAGTGGGTTTATTGGCTTTTTTCTTGTACCTTTACCTCTTTAATGTAGACATCCCCGAAATAATTGCAATCGCTCAGCGCACTGACTTTTCTGTTTATTTTTTGGCAATTGTAACCGTTTTGTTTGAGACGTTTTTCTTTTCTTTGTCGTGGTATTTTCTGGTCACGTTTCTCTCGGTAAAGCTTTCTGTCGTGAGGGCTTTTATGTATGTTTGGTATGGGATTTACATTGACATAATTATTCCAGCAGAGTCCATAAGCGGAGAAATCTCAAGAATCTACTTGGTTGAAAGAGAACAGAATGGGACGTCGGGGAAAGTTGTCGCTTCGGTTGTTGTTCAAAGACTCATGGGCATGGCTATCAACATCATGAGCTTACTTCTCGGTATAAGCTTCCTAATATTGCAAGAACGCGTCAGCGGAACTCTAATCAACCTGACATTACTGTTAGCTGCCGTAATCACTGTTTTTTTGGTGTTGCTGCTTCTTTTGTGCGTCAAGGAAAAGTGGACGTTGAAAATTGTTGAGGGTGGAATAAGACTTGTTGAGTTTTTGACTCGTGGACACTGGAAACTGACAAGGATAAAAGATGAAGTGATAAAGATGACTAAGATGTTTCACGGGTCAATCAAAGAGTATGGACATGCGCCCAAAAGCCTTTCACTATCCTTAGTTTTTAATGTTTTGTCATGGCTTTTCAGTTTCGGAGTAGCTTATTTCGTGTTTTTATCCATGCATGTCCAAGTTAACTGGAGCGTGATAGTTGTTACGTGTTCAATAGTTGTTGCTATTCAGTCGATTCCTTTAGGTGTTCCTTTTGAGGCTGGGCTTCCAGAAATAACAATGGCATCACTTTTTCAATGGCTGTCACCAAATATGACGTTAGACATAGCGGCAACCGCAACAATCTTAATACGTATTATTACCGTTTGGCTTAGGTTTTTCATAGGCTTCTCCGTACAACAGTGGCTTGAGATTAAGGCAATAACCGCAAAAAAGATGACCTAAATGGAAGTAACAATAGAAGATGCCTCAATCCAACATCTAGACAGACTATACGAAATTGAAAAGGAGTGTTTCGACAAAGAGGCCTTCACAAAACAGCAGATTGCCCATTTATTAACAGATTACAATTCTATAGGTTTGGTTGCCAAAATAAACGACAAGATAGTCGGCTTCGTCATAGGCATGTTGTACATAGAAAGAACAGCATTAGCGGGACATATTCTAACAATAGACGTTTCACCCACCTAC
>JAIMAA010000034.1 GCA_023512225.1 Candidatus Bathyarchaeota archaeon | reverse complement strand
CAGATGGATAGTTTACATTCCTATCGCAGTCTTTACAACAATTATAGTTCCCAGTTTACTTGCGCCAAATGAAGAGATTGAATTATCTATTCAAAACGAGTACCTGATCGCTGGAATCGTTACACTCTTAATAGCGTATAAGACGAAAAATCTTGCAGGAACTGTGATAATCGGCATTTCAATTATCCTTTTACTCCGAGCTTTGCTTGGCTTTTAACCAAAGAACAATTGAAAGTTTGAACAGTAAAAAAGAGGATATTAGGTGGTCTTCTTTCGTGATGTGAATAGATAGAAGACATTGCCGAAGATATCTTCAAATAAGGCATCCCATCCTACGTCAGGAATTTCAGTTTTTCTCCGCAAGATTTTGCCACCTGCTTGTTCGATTTCTTTCAGTTTCTTTTCAATGTCATCAACAGCTATGTAAAGAAGACAACCACCACCTTTAACCGCGTCAACTTTGTTGAAACTCCCGCCGATTTGTGCCCCTGACTCAAATAGGGTGAAACCTGACTTTTCATAGATTTTCCAACCGAAGACTTTAGAGTAAAACTCTTTAGCCTTTTCCAAATTGGTTACTGGTATTTCAACATGTACTATTGCATTTCCCATTTTCTTATTCTCCAAGTATTTGGTAACAACCGTTAAACAAATAACTTATAAGTGTTCCACTGTCAATTGACGGTTTACCTGTTAAAAATGAGATAAAATTAGGGGTTCGGCATGCCACTAACTGAAGTCTTACTCAGAATGTCATACGAGCATCCTTTCTGCGCTATTTCAAAGAAATTCCCATCTCTCAAAATGTTCGTCTGGTGTAATGAAGAGTATGATGTTATTGAAACTATTGCAGAAAAACAGGAGGAGTGTGTAGATGCTATTAAGGAATTGTCAAAAATCAGTGAGATAGTTGACGTACTGTCTGATCAACATAAAGCGCAATTAATAACGAGGAAATGTCGCTGCAAACAAGAGAAATGGATGGGCAGTGGTCTTGGATCATTCAACCTTCTATATCTGTCACCGATAATCTACGAACAAGGTTGGGAAAACGCTCGTATCATAGCGTTTCGACACGAAGACATTAGGAGATTCTTGCAAGGACTCGAAGAGAGAGGGTTTATAGTCGAGATTTTACGCAAAGTTCCTTTTGACGGACTCCTTGCGAGCGCTTTGACACTCACTGCGGATGCGTTATTTTCAGACTTAACTGAAAAACAGATAGACGCAATATTGAGTTCCTTTAACTTTGGTTATTATCAATTGCCCAGAAAGGCTGACATGAAAACAATAGCCAGCAAAATGAAAGTGCCGCGGACGACATTTCAAGAACATTTGAAAAAAGGACAAAACAAACTCATTGTGTCTCTGGTTCCTTATCTTCGATTGTTCAAGCAAAGCACAACTAAAAGAAAGGGATAGAACTTCATTTGTTTGATGCTTTTACGGCGTTATATTCAAGTCTCGAACGAGTCTTGTAGAGCTATTTTGCTTGCTGCATATCTGTCTTTGACGAGTTCTTTTGTTTCTTACGTATCATTAAAATGGTGCACGAATCTATTCAAGCCCTATCTCGCAGTCAAATGCCGTCAGAATGCTTATATAAAGTGAAATTGCCATTGGTGTGAGTATAATCTTCAGTAAAAAAGAATATGAGGCGGCTAAAATATGCAGTTTCTGAAACCGCCAAAACTCAATGATGGTGACACCATCGGAGTGATTGCACCTTCTTATCCGGTCTTGCCTTTCAAAGAGAAATATCTCAAAGGGATTGAAAATCTTGAAAAGTTTGGTTTTAATGTGAAGGAAGGAAAGACCGTTAAGCTTCAATTTAATGAGTATATGGCTGGAACAGACATTCAAAGAGCAGAAGATATCAACAGCATGTTTGCGGATAAAAATGTGAAGGCAATCATTTGCGCACTAGGCGGTTTTGTCGCAATTCGAACTCTACGTTATCTAGATTTTGATTTGATTAAGGCTCATCCAAAAATATTTGTTGGGATGAGTAATATCACAGTTTTTCACTTGGCTTTTTTGGCTAAGACTGGATTGGTTGATCTTCATCAAATGGACATCGTCTCCGGGTTTGGCGAAGACATAAGTAGTAAAGAAGCCAAGTATGAGATGGATCTTTTCTTTAAAGTCACCAAGATTGCTGAGCCATTAGGGTTGTTGCCTGCATTTACACATTGGGAAGTTTGGCGAGAAGGCAAGGCTGAAGGTAGGTTACTAGGAGGAAATTTGCCCGGTATGGAAGAGTTGCTCGGAACACCATATTTCCCCAAATTTAAGGGAAACGTTATTTTCTTTTGGGAATGCATGGCCAGACCGTTAAGAGAAATTGATCTTATGCTGGTTCACTTGAGAGAAACTGGTTTATTTGATAGGATAAAAGGTATGTTAATTGGTAAAATAAGAGGTAAAGAGACTAATACGGTAAAGGATATGACGAACGAGATCAAAGAAGTTGTTTTGGATGCGACCAAAGAGTTTGATTTTCCAATAATTGCGGGCATGGATTTTGGGCATTACACTCCTAATCTGCCTTTGCCTATGGGACTTAAGGCGAGTATGGACACTGATAAAGTGAAGGTTTGGATAACCGAGTCATATGTAAGGTAGTGCTGAAAACAGAGTGTAAAGAAATGTTGAAAATTTCAACTTACAGAGAGTTGGAGTGCAAAAATGAGCTCCTGCCGCTGATGGATCAAGCTTTTCACCTGCCCTTCAACCTAAAGGAATTTGAAAAGACTGTAAAGATTGATCCGCGGGTAAAGAATGGCCCAATTGGCTTCTGTGCAATTGAAAATGAACATTTAGTAGGGTTTGTCGGTGTTTGGGATTTGCCTACTCGAAATCTGGATGGAGATCTGGAGTACATTGGCGGTGTATACGGTGTTGCAACTTTACCTGGTTATACGAGAAGGGGAATTTGCACTGCTTTAATGAGAACTGCACATGAATATTTCAGGCAAAAAGGTTACTCTTTCTCATTTCTAAGCACCGTACCGACATCAGTAGCCTACGACTTATACAAGACCATGGGCTACAAAGATTTAATAGAATTTCCAAGCGCATACAAAATAATTCCAAGCAACCACGCCAAAACGTATAAAGAAAAAACAAGGGAACAGCCCGATCTTGACAAGATTCTCAAAATCTACAATGAATATTCAAAGACGAAGACTGGTTTCGCAATCCGCGATGAAGAGTATTTGAATGCTCTTATGAGAATCGAAGGCATAAACGCGAAAGGATGTATAGTGGAGGAACAAAGTTATGTTATATTCAAAAAAGACAAGAACGGTACACAAATAAAAGAAATTGTGGCGTTGTCTGCAAAATATTTGGAAAAGCTTGTAGAGAAAGTGGAAAATAATGCAAGAACCGCTGTTTACGACAAGGCTGTTATGAGCAATGAAGTATGGCAGATTTATCGAAAACGCAAATACATGCTGCTTTCCCGAAGTAATGCAGTCGCAATGATAAAACCATTAGCCGCTGCGGTCTCTTTTAAGCAGAATTATGGCGACAAATTTCATGTAAGCGGATTAGATGTTGGCTGCTAATTTTCGTATTTCTGTTGGGATTAAATCTCAAAATGAATAGGCAATTATTGTTATATGCCTTGATATATGCTTTTGATGAAGTGTATGGCACACCCTTAAAGCTAAACTGATTCTTTTCCACCTAAGTAGGCAACAAATTGTGATACCATTAAAAAAGCATGACATGCTGCTTGAGAGTAAACATTTAAAGCAAAAACGGACGTGATGTTGAATAGAAGCTTTATGTGACAATGATGTGAAGGTTATGCCAGAACTACCAGAAATAACAATAATTGCCAAACAAATGAATAAGGAACTTGCTGGAAAACGTATAACCGAAATCGAAGCAACACAACCAAAAAATCTAAACATTCCAATTTTAGATTTCAAGAAAAAATCTTATGGAAAAGTAGTTGTTAACATATCCAATAGAGGAAAATGGATTTTCATAAAACTTGATCCCGCTTATTATATGCTTATAAACTTGGGAATGGGTGCAGAAATACTCTACTTCGCTTCTGATCATAAACGTTCCGAAAAATATCAATTTAAACTGACTTTTTCTGACAAGACAGGTTTTACGATACACTTCTGGTGGTTTGGGTATGTTCACCTCATCCCTGAAAGCGACCTTAAAACGCATAAACTAACTGCTAATCTCGGAATGTCGCCAACCGAAGAAACCTTTACACTGCAATACTTCCAAAAACTATTAACGCATAAAAGAGTAGCAGTGAAAAATTTCCTCACTAATCAGAAAAATATTTCAGGTATCGGAAACGTTTATGTGCAAGATATTCTATTCAAGGCTAAACTGCATCCAAATCGAAAAATTTCCGATCTTTCCGAAAAAGAAATACGCGACCTATATTCTGCGATAATTAATGTGTTAAATCGTAGCATCCGCTTAGGTGGATTAGCTTATGAGAGAGACTTTTACGGGCGAAGAGGAAAACTCACTGTAAACAAGTTTCTTGTAGGCTACAAAACAGGAAAACCATGTCCCATATGTGGCACGCTTATAAAGAAAATAAAAACAGGAAGCACGCACTCTTACGTCTGCCCTAAATGCCAATTACCATAAATGAATAGTATCCTTGATAAAGATCAATAACTTGCCGAAAGGTTTTGTATTGTAGTGCAATGATTAAACCACTAACTGCTATGATTCCTTTAAGCAAAACTTACGGTTACAAATTTCGTTTGGATCAGTTTTCAAAAGGATAAAATTTCATCTTTTTAAGATACTCTATGGATCTTTTGATGTTTTCAAGTTTGGAGCGGTTTCCGTAGGCTTCGACTTCTAAGCATATACGCGGCTTAAGTCCATAAGCTCCTAATGCGTTAAAAAACTCGTTCCAATTGATGTTTCCGTCGCCTGGCGCAAGATTACTATCGGAATCTTGATTATTATCGTTCAAGTGCACGTAAGCCAAATGGTCTGCAAGGGTTTCAACCCATCTTTCAATTGGCACCTGAGAGTAAATGTTAACGTGACCGGTGTCAAGCAAGGCTTTAAACTTTTCATTGTTAACGCCGTCTATAATGTCTTTCACAAGTTCAGGTTTGGGATCCCAAAGGTTTTCAAAAACTAAAGTAATCTGATTATTAGTGATTGAATCCAATATTTGAGTCCAGAACTTGATCTGTCTTTGCTTGTATCCCTCTACATATCCCGTTGCGCTCATGGCAATAGATGGATTAAAGCATGAACAAAAAGTTACTATTTTCGCTCCAAGTTGCTCTGCAATGTTAATATCGTTTATAATACGTTCTCTTACTATACCTAATATTTTATCATCTCTGCTAACGGTAATCATGTCCATAAAAACTCCATGAACTGACATTTCATTGTCAAAATCTTTCAAAGCCAACTTGTAAGATTTAAGGAGAGTTTCCCAGTTGCCGTCAAGTATCCAAGGCAACGCAAAGGAAGTGATTTCAAGTCCATAACGATTAAACTTAGCAAACTCTATGGAATCATACGCTACTTTGTCATGCGTAGTTTGCACAAATAACTCATTCATTGATTACAGCACTCATCGTATGAAAAGTCGTTCTAACTTCAATAAATTGATTGTGCCGTCGTCTGACTAGAAAACTGATAAATGCAGGCGGTCTAAAAATAAACTGTCCAAGGGAAAGATATGGATATTGAATTAGAAAAGAAGTTGGTGGGCGCTTGTGGGCTTTACTGTCGACTTTGTCCGGAGTACGAAGGTTTTCATATGGGTTTTGCTGAGAGTGCAGAACGGCTTCTATATCTTGTTACTCAAATGGTTCAAGTTGACGCTTGGCCATGGAACATCAATGACCCAGAATCAAATAGGAAATTTTTTAACTACCACGAGTTCATCAGAGGATTGCAGTGGCTTTCCAGTCAAAAACCTTCATGTAAAGGGTGCACCTTTGAAGTTGTTCCTTCCGCATCGTTGCTTTTGCCTGGGCAGGATCCGGAATGTAAAATAAAAGATTGTTGCTTTGGGAAAGGTTTCCGTTTTTGTTATGAATGCCCTGAGTTTGCATGCAGTAAATTGATTAAACTTAGGGAGCACTATCCTTATTGTTTGAGAAATCTAAGTCGAATTAATAATATAGGAATTGAAAAATGGCTTAAAGAACAACAAATGAAGGTGCGTGCAGGGTTAACGAATCGCAAATGATATGACTTATCTGAATTGTTTAAAGAAGTTCCACACATTAGCGTTCGCAATTGCTATGCTTTCTTGCGATTATTCTGTTAACCGCATGCTTGTGAGGAATGCCACTTGACATACAATCAAATATTTCTTCCGTGCAGAATAAAATCTCCCAGTCCCAGTAATAACCCAGCAATTCTCCAGATTTAAAGAAAAAAGCGTTTTCATCGGCGTCTGGCGCTCTAGGGATGAATGGTTTCTTGACGAAGACAGACATAGCATTTATACCGTTTGGTGAAGTGTGACTTTTGTAATTTTGGAATTTCTGCCTCCTAATCTTTGGTGACAAATAATGTAAGGTTCCAGTTGAAAATATAACGTCATAAACCTCTGTTAGTTGATAATCGTTGATGTCAGCATGAATGGTTCTTACTTGAACGCCCTCCTCTTCAGCGTATTTTTTCGTTTTCTCCAAGCCAACTGCAGAGATATCCAAACCAACCACCTCAAAACCATGTTTCGCAAAATAAACAGCGTTCCTTCCTTCACCGCATCCAAGGTCCAGCAATCGAGGACGAAACTTTCCGTTGGAACCCATAATTTGCATAATCGTATCGCACATTGCAGATGGTTTCTTTCCCCAGTAGTAATTTTGGTCAGCGTATTTTTTGTCATAGGCGTTGCTTTTTTTCACTTTCATTGCGCTCCTAGAATCTAAAGTCTGATGCCTCGGATTTATTTGTCTGTTGCGCCGTCAAAAGACAGTATAATCATTAAATTCCATGTGTAAATAAAGAACTCTGCATGACTCAATGGAGAATCATCTTGATTGCAATATTGTTTGACCTTGAAGGGACGTTGGTTCAATCAATAGAGAGTAATCAAGAAGCTGTTGTTGATTTCAGGGTTAAAACTAGGGAGAAACTCGTCGATTTAGGAGTGCCTTCGAACATGCTGAAGGGAGAGACAAGATCTATTCTTATGCGTAACAAAGCCATTGAATATGTCGAAAAGAATTTTGGCTATGAGGAGGCTAAACGATTTCATGCCGAAATGGACAAGTTTTTGAAGAGTTACGAGTTGTTTTGGGCTAACCGTTCAAAAATATTCTCAGACACTATTCCTACCTTGCGTAAATTGAAGAAACTTGGATACAAAATGGGTTTAGTAACAAGCACTTCCAGAGACGCGGCAAATCGTATACTTTCTATTCATAGAATAGGAAGCTTTTTTGATGTTATCGTCACTCGGGAGGACGTAAAAAGATTGAAGCCTAATCCAGAAGCCATTTTACTTGCCTTGAAAAAACTAAATGAACACAATTTCTTCTTTGTCGGAGACTCTATTTACGACTCGCAGGCTACAGAAAGAGCTAGTGGCATATGTCTCATAGTAAATAGGAATGTCTCAAAAAAGCTGAAGGTTAAGACCCACTATACTGTAAGTTCTCTGACGGAAATTCCAAGTCTCATTCAAAAGTTAGTATTTTTGTTCAAATTTAGCATTTAAATGCTAATCAAAAAGCTTTGAAGGAATATTTTGGTCGCGCAAGACTCGTCTTAAGGTTGAATGAAGTTGCAAGCATTACGTAATGTTTTGTTAACTTATTTGTTGATTTTGAGATGTCTGGTGGGCTTAATGCGCCTCCATGAATTGCACATTCCATGGGACAAACAGTTGATGTTCAAATGTCGAAACGTTGGGTTAGATGCCTTAGGTTTCTCTCCACTTTGCCTTCAAAGCCGTTAAGAATGTGAAAATAACGGTTGTAACAATTAGGGCTGACCAACGGATCAACAAACTTTCAACTAACAACTCTGAAAAATCAACATGCCCACGGATGATCTCAGCTGCATTCGCAGTAGGTATTAAATATGACAGCCAACTTAGTTTGCCTAGGCCTTTTGCTGGATAGTACACAGGCGGAAAGAAGATTAAACCTAAACTTAGCATAGTAGCAATATAGCTTAAAGTGTAAGTGCTAGACTTGTAAAGATATGTGGATATTGTGAATCCTAAAGTGCTAAGAGCTGCCCAACAAAGCAATAATGACGGAATTATCCAGATTAGTGAAACAATCTCTAAGACACCCGTCAAAATGGCTATCATGAAATAGAAAACTACGCCTGGAAGCGAAAGTAAGAGTGCACCCAAGGCTATGCCTAACGCATATGAAACTGGATGTATGGGCTTTGCCACCATAATTTCTCTAATCTTAACATACCTATCCTGCGTTACGTCTTGTATTGCTGCACTAATACTAGTATTGCTAACCATCGCAATCATAGCTCCAATGAGTCCATCCTTCATTGCTTCTCCCATGCTTGCCATGGCAAAGAAAAAAAGCGGAAACGCGCTGATCATTGTAGATAGCATTAAACTTAATGGCTGCCTCTTCAAATCTGGAACAGTTTTCATGCGTGCAATAATCAAGATATCGTTAACAGCTTTAAGGTTCAACAATTTCGACTCCTTACAAGCTTTACGAAAACATCTTCTAATGTGACGGGGGCAGCCTCGGCGCTCAAATCATCCTTTAACAACTTCCTAACAAGTTCTGACGCTTCATCTTCGTTTTTCACGTAAATGATATGTTTATCACCAAATTTGACAACATCATAATTAGAGTCAATTACATCGGTTTTTCCTCTTACAACCACTTTGAATCGTTCCTTCACTAATTGCTTTATCTCCTTGAGATTACCGCATGTAATTATGATTCCTTGATCAATTATCGCAAGTCTATCCGAAATCATTTCAGCCTCCTCCATTATGTGAGTTGTTAAAAGAATCGTTTTTCCTTCTTGTACGATTTCTCTTAAAGCAGACCAAACACTTATACGAGCCACGGCATCCAAGCCGCTTGAAGGCTCATCAAGCATTAATACGTCTGCATTTGAAGAGAGAGCCGACGCTATAATTGCACGTTTTTTCTCGCCACCAGAAAGTGCGTTACACACTCTGTTTCTTAACTCAAAAAGTTCCACAGCCTCTAAGGCTTTCCTCGCTAATCTCTTTGATTCGGAACTCGATAATCCTTGAAGTTGAGCAAAATAGCAGGCATAATCCCACGGTGTATAATTTCCATAAGCGGCAACGTCTTGAGGAACCACAGCAATATGCTTTCTTACCATTTTTGGTTCTTTAACCACGCTGTAACCTAAAACTTCAGCATCACCTTTCGTGGGCGTCAGTTGAGTCGAAATGATCCGCAAGAAAGTAGTCTTTCCAGCTCCATTTGGACCAATAATGGTGAATAATTCACCCTTTTTCACGGAAATCATGACATTTTTAAGAGCCTTAACACCATTTTTATAAACTTTTGACAATTCATGAGCTACTACAGCTTCAACAGTCATGGTCATCATCTGCATATCTGATGTTGACGGTAATGTTGTTTCCTCAAATTCTTCGCTAACGCTTAGAAAAGATCGCATATTTATCAATTTCACCGACACTTGACTATTCTTCAAGATAGATTTAAATCAAATTTGCTTTCAGAAACCGCTGCCGACAAAAGACGGTTAAAAGCTTTAAAGAAGGAAACTATACTTAGGGCTTCCTCCAAAAGAAGCGTGAAAATTTGGTCAATAAAAACCTAGTTGGCAGATGTGGGCTGTACTGTGGTGCCTGCGGGATCTACAGAGCTTACATAGACGATGGCGATTTCTTAAAGAAACTTGCAGAGCGCTTTAAATGTCCGCAAGAAAAAGTTAGATGCGAAGGTTGTATGGCTTTAACGTCAGAGTGTTGGGGAAACGGCTGCAAGATTGTTCAATGCCTTGAAAATAAAGGATTGGAATTTTGTTACCAATGTAGCGAATACGAGAAGGACTCTTGCGAAAAGTTTGTGAAGTTGGCTCAACGTTATGCAAAGATTGGGGTGAACGTAAAGGCAAATCTTGAAAGAATCAAAAGGGGCGAAACAGAAGAATGGCTTCGCGAAAGCGAGAATAAATATAGATGCCCATTCTGCGGAAAACCATTACCAGTGTATGGAACCGAAGGAAAATGCTATCACTGTGGAGCCGATCTCGGTGACGAAAACAAAAAATCCTGAATTTAAAAAAAGAAGCGTAACACTCTTGCAATTAGTATAAGAAAATTACGTAAATCTTTGTATGTATAATGTAAGATTTGAATCCATTAAGAACATCTGGTAAAGGATTATTGCGGTGCTCATGAGCCTACTTTCTATGTGCTTTCACGAGTACGTGGGCAAACCAGTCACCTTCAAGAGGAAGCAGATCCATCGGATTGTAAGGCCATTGCCCAATATAGAATTCCTCGGTCGAATCGATCTTGAATCCAGCCTCTTCGAGCGTTTGGAAAAGCTTATCCTTGGTCGCTATTGCTCCAAAACCGAACTTTTCTGCTAAAGCTAAGCTCATTGAACCTTCTTTGAACCATAGATTCGCGAAGATCAATCGTCCTTTTGGCATTAAGACTCTGAAGGCTTCTTGAAACGCCTTTTTTGTTTCAGGGATATTATCAAAACCAAAATAGGATGTAATGCATGTAAGCTTTCGAGATTTTATGGCGAGAAGTTTACCATCCATTATGCATAGAGATATTTGTTTATAGCTTTTCTGTTCCTCAAGTTTAAGCTTAGCACCTCGTAGAGGTTTTTCGTCAATGTCTGTCCCGATCACAAGTCCGTCTTTCGATAATTTTCTTGACAAAGCAAGAAGCAATCTGCCCATTCCAGATGCTACGTCCAAAATCAGATTTTCGTTTGAAACAGAGCTTGCAATTTCGTTTAGCAATGCTTCATCCGCTTTTCTCAACTCTTCAGAAAGATAAGACGAATATTTTTTGCGGATTTCGTCATATTTTTCTACGCTTGGAAACTCGATATTCCAACTAAACTCCTTCTCGCTCAGTTTCGGATCTTTTAGTATGGGAATTTCGTCTTTAATCTGATATAGATGTCCACTAAAACAGCGAAGAACACCGTTCAACAAACGATCATCAGAAGCTTCTCCAGCAAACTTCAATGACTTTCTACAAACAGGACATTTCAACATCGGCAACAACAGCGCTTTCACTTTTCCACGCTTAATTAATACTATTATGATCTTTTGATATGCGCCAGTAAGTTTAAATCTTTTTTATGTAGAGAAAATTAGAAAACATTAAGAAAATTCTATTGGCAGCCTAGACAGCTTCAAATATCGGCACAAATTCTCAGTTTTTCAATATCCACTTTCCGTAAATTTACAGTAATGCAAATAAAGTCTTCTCAGGGACAATTGAGGATCAGGAGGCATTGACATTGAGCCATGCTTGTAAAAATCTCTCCGGGCAAGAGAAAAATAAAGGGCAATCAACAATGCATCCTAAATCTATTATGAGCTGGATTGGAAGGGTAACTTTAGTTCATTTCGCGACTTACTTCGTTTTCGGCATCATCTTTTTTAACTTTTTAGGCTACGCTAGCTTGTACTCCATGCCAGATGTGGCCATTTTCATGCGCCCTACCACCGACCCATTAGTAATGGCTGGATCCCTCTTTCAACTCATCCGCGGTCCAATAATAGCTTTGGCGCTCTACCCCTTCCGTGAAGTTTTCATAAATTCAAAACGAGGTTGGGCGTTATTGTGGGGATTGCTGCTTGCACTTATGATTGTTGCTCCCGCTGGAGCCTCGCCTGGAAGTATAGAGGGACTTGTTTACACCAAAATTCCTTTATGGTTCCATATTATCGCCTTGCCTGAAGTTATCCTTCAAACATTGGCTTTTTCTTGGTTGACTATTACATGGGAACGCCACGCCAAGAATAAAAAATAGTAGAAATTCAATTAATAAATCCATTGAAGATATAAATGACTTTTCTGGAATAGAAGTCTATAGATTAACAACCAATTTCAAAGTACCTGTGATGCTTGTCTTTAGCGTATTTGCGATCATGGCACACACACTTTGCATTCTGGCAAAGTCACTTGATAAATCGCATTCCAAAAATTTTGCTTGCGTCTTCGAGCTCCTTTATCCAGTCACCGAAGACTACTATTTGATGGTTACCCGAGGTTTTATTAACATATTCCCTAACATTGGAGATTTTGACTATCAATGTTGTTCTACAATCAAATCCTTCCTTGCAATCCACAATCACACCTGTCTTGACGTAAATAGATGTTAAATTCCGATCCATACGCGCTAGAGTTACAATCTGTCCGTTTTCCAAAGGATAATAGGCAGTCAAACTTCCCGAAAATTTTAGGCCATGATAATCTCTAAGCTCGTAACGTTTAGGTTCCGCATCGAAACCAGCCATTTTAAAAGGCATGACACAATGCGAAATAGCTACAGTCTCCTCTTCTGGATTGACCACTAGAACGTTCCCCATAAAAGCAGGTCTCTGACACAATTTCTGCACAAGCAACAGCATCAATAAGGATGTCAAATCGGCTTCACAGCCAGCAGGAACCCCTTCATCTCGCAATTTAGCGAAGGCAAAGCACTCAGCAGGTAATGGTGCAATCTGGTCGCTGCAAACCATCGTCACAGCCGATGCTGAACTTTCTTTAACCAGTTTTTTAATCGCCAAGTAAAGCCTTGCCTCAAATGTAAGGTCATTTTCACATGGTTCAACAATGCGATATGCTTCTCGAAGCCACTTTTTAGCCAAGCTGACAGCTGCTTCTTCAGGTATTTGGCTCCATTTTTCTACCAGTTCAGCATGTTTAACGTGTTCAACTTGAACCCCAAAACGTTCCATTATTTGCTCTGGAGTTGGATTACGAAGAGCTGCAACTTGCTCGTAAGCAGGCAAATCTGTGGACAAAGCAAGTATCTTATTATTGCGAAGACTTTCTCGCAATCCGTGAACTTTAATCTTTGCCTTCAAATCCTCATAATCTAACACTACTTGCACGTTGCCTTTATCATGCAGATATTCATAAGCATCTAATGCCAGATACGGAACCCTTGGTTCTTCAAAAAGCAAGATAGGAACATGCAGATTAAGCAGCTTCTCCAATGATTTAGTTAAACCAAGACAAAACTTGCAAATTATTATCACATCGCTTGAGCACCTCAAAGCATCATCCAAGTCTTCTTCGCTAAAAACTATAGTTGGTTCCAATAGTTTAGTGTCGGCATTTTCCAAGTATTGCCTTAATTGTAGCTCAAGTTCCTTTGCCTTTTTTGTTATAAATTTTTCGTTGACATTTCTTTCGAAGCCAGAATAGTCAGGCTTAATAAAGCGCGGATACTTGCCAAACACGAACACTGGCTTTATGTACAACATCTTCTCTCCGACTAAATCATTTATTCAATATCATTTTTCTCTTCAGTTCATTTCAATTTTTCTAAAAAGTTGAGAACAGTTTGGTTGAATTCCTTTGGTTTTTCCATGTTAACAATATGGCCAGCTCCCTTAATAACTATCTTTTTTGCACCACGAATATTCTTCTCCAAGACATCACCTACAGCGTGGATATCAGGCACATCTTGGTCACCAATGATTACAAGTGTTGGAGTTGCTATTTCTGAAAGCCTTAGGATACTGGGCTCATTAGGTTGGGATCCAAGGGTTCGATCAATTAAAAGCGCTCGATAGTTTTCCAAACAAATTTTCCTCAGTTTCCGAGCTACATTTGGCTTTTCCATGGCAGGGGCCATATATGGGTCCCTTAACCATTCTTCCATTGCATTCAGTGCACTCTTCTCATCTTTCACTGACATGAAAATCTTCATGATTCGACGATTGTGTTCCTCAGACCACTTGAACCCAATTAAACCTGAACCAACCAAAACAAGTGCATCCACCATGTCAGGATGCTCTATAGTGAACTGAATGGCTATGGAGCCTCCCAAAGAAAGACCAACAATATACGCTTTATCCACATCCAGAAACTTGAGCAGTTCGTAAAGGTCATTAATAATATAGAAAGGTTTCTTTGGCATTTCGGATTTGCCAGAACCACGAAAGTCGTAGCGAATGACTCTATAGTACTGGGCAAACTCTTCAAATTGATCATCCCACATTCTGCAATCCATATTGCCGCCGTTAATAAAAACTAAAGGTTGACCTTCTCCAAGCATTTCGTAGTATATTTTTCCTCCATTGATTTCTGCAAAACTATTAACTTTTTTCAAAGTTACATCCTCCCAAGTTATTTCCATAAGACATGCATTTTACTCTTATAAAGTAATGTTTGGAACCACGCTTAAGAAACCAAGCTGCCAAAACTAGAACCATGACAATGAGAATCAACCAAGAATAGACATTCCACGTAACCAATGAAGTAAAAAGCAGTAATACAATAACGATCGCGGAGAAAATTTCATCTTTAGTCATTCTACTATCACCATAGTGCGTGCTGTAGATTAAGATGCTATTTTTTCCTCAATTTTGCTCCGCACCAGTGGCATTCTGATAGGTGCATAGCGATTGGCTTGCCGCATTTTCGGCATTTCCACTTTCTATTTTCTTCTTCAAGCCATTCTTCAACTTGACCAGTCTTAATTCTCTCCAGATTCTCAATCAGATTTTCACCGTGTTTTAAGCATGAATTGGCTATCTCAAGAAATTTTTCGCAGTTTGGATATATACTGCATTGGTAGCAGAAATCCAATCCTTTAGCTCTTAAGCATCTTATTATCTTGCAGTTCTTGCCCCACTCTTCACTCTTTACATTCCATCCGTCTTTCAAGACTGTTTGGCATCCCTCACATCTAATTTCTTCTGGTTTACTTTTCATTCTTTCAGCAACATTCATTCGAAGCTGGTCCGAGTCTTTGCTCGCCCTATAGATTATACATGCGCCGCAATAAAGTCCGCATCTACCAACAAGATTCTTGTTAACCAAACCCATTCTTCCATCTTGAACATATTTGTTGCAAGCATTAGTTAGCGCGCTTGCGTCCCACCCACTCTTGTCTCTAATAATTATTCCTCTCTTCAGATATTATATCTTTTCTAAAGCGTATAAGATTGGAAGGCATAAGAAGAGCCTTCATAGATTGCTTTTTATGTCAGAACATGAGTTTTGCAGAGCCTCTAATGCTAAATTGCGTTTAGACCTTTTCATACTGGAACAGCACGTTTCTCGCGATGCGTTGCGGCTTGTCTAGCTGAGGGAGTTGTAGCATCTCTGGTTTTCTGGCAATTTCCTCTGCAGTCATTCCCTTGGCCTTAAGAACAGCAAGACTCTTCTTAAACTTGATAAGATAACTATACATGAATTCTACATCTTTCCTACTACAAGGTTCCCCATGTCCCGGTAGAAAAAGAGTTGCGCCACAGCTTTTTAACCATTTTAAAGCGCTAAGCCACTCATTTATGTTAGAGCCTACCATAAAGGGGTGACTTCCTTGGAATATCAAGTCACCCGTGAAAATAGCGTTTTCCTCTGGTACAAACACGACAAGACTATCGGGAGTATGACCCCCTAAGTGAATCAACTTTATTAATGGATGCGAGTCGTCCAATGTAGTCCTATCCTTGACTAGTTTCGTTGGATAAGTGATTTTTATGGCACGAAGGTTCTGAAGAACTTCAGGGTCATTCTCTTCTCTGAGCCACTTTAGCAGCTCCATCTCATTCAACTTGAAAAGTTCAGGTGCTTTGTCGCTTGCGATTATGTCACAGTTAAAGAGCTGATTTCCGAACGTATGATCTGGATGAAAATGAGTATTAACAAGAAACTTAATCGGTTTACCTATGTGTGCTGATAAATAATCCAGGTCTACCTTCGTTTTTCCCAACCAGTCGGAATTGTCCACAAAAACGACATCATTCTCTCTAACAATAAACCCACTATTGCTAGCTCCTTCCTCTCTTTTATTGAAATATATCGAACGAGTTACTTTCAACATCAACTGATTACTGCATATTAAAAATATAATTCTTTCTAGAATTTGAGTCTAGGATATTAACTGCGTAGTGCCTTTCATTTTCACGCATGAATTATTCCTAAGTTGCCAATAATCTATAAAGCATATTTTATCATTTTTCCATACTTTTTGCTGTTTCCTCTCCTACTATACAGAAACAATTCCTTTTAGACGACGCTTTTCGGCAAATTTGGCTGGATTCTCTCATTATTGGCGTCTTTTCGGTTTTTTGAAAACTTTTTATATTGTTATTTCTTGTGGTTGTTCTGTTAATAATGTCTAAAAGGATTTGTCTCAAAACATGTTTTGCGCTTAACAGCGACTGACAGAAACTTCTGCGAATGAGGATATTCATGCCTTCTAATGTTTCTCACAGTTAAACAGAAAATTCTGGTTACACTACTCGAGAAGGGACCGTTACAAAATAGTGAAATTGCTAAGCGTGTGGGCATAACGGAACAGTGGTGCAGCGAAACCATTAACGCCCTACATACGGAAGGCTTGATTGAAAGCCAATTCATAACACCAAGAAGAATAAACAAGCTTACGGATAAAGGCACTGAAGTTGCCAAGCATCTAAAAGAAATCACTGTGAGTTTTATCCAAAACCGATAATCCCCTATTTAGCTATTATTTTTTAGTTCACAAAGCAAAAATTATTAATGGGAATTTAAATGCCCTTAGTGTGGAGGGTAGAATGTGCCTTTTACAAAAACTTGGACTGAGGAGTTGGTAGCCGAGTGGTTACAGCTTAATGGATATTTGGTGGAGGCTGGTCTGCCCGCTGGTGTAACGCCTGCGGGGGGAAGATATGTTGCAGATGTTGTAGGAGCTAAAGTCAGCGGTAATGCGTTGGAAATTATTCATGTAGAAGTTGGCCAGTTATCTGGAGGTAAGCAGAGTGT
>JAIMAA010000033.1 GCA_023512225.1 Candidatus Bathyarchaeota archaeon | reverse complement strand
ACCTAATTTTTCATCTAAAGAAAAAAAGCTGCCCTTTTTAACAGTCAGCGATATATCCACATGTTAACAAACGTTATCTTCTCCTTTCACGGCTAAAAATGAACGGTGCTAATAATTGATTTCGTGGAAACACTCTTTTAGAAGATTAAGCGAAGAATATGAGATGGCGAAGAAAAAGAAGCAAGCTCTGGACAATTTATTGAACACGGGCAAAATTTCGCCGCTCACGCATGAAGTTTTCAACAAGGAAATCGACGCAACAGTGGAGGAAATTGAAAAGCAACAAAAGGCTTTACTGGAAAAAATGAACACCAAAATGAAGGAACTTGAAGAGCAAATCAGAACTTTAGAGATGTTTCTTGCAAACTTTGAGATTCAACATGTGACAGGCGAGGTTGACGATGAAACTTATCAACGTGAAATTAACCTTCTATCCGTTGGACTTGACACTGCAAGAAACGAGTTAGGCGCGGTTAAAGAAGCCGTAAACCAGCTCTCAACAAACACGCAAAATCTAACAGTAGATGTGAATATCCAAGAAAAAATTGAACCGTCACCTTCAGAAAATATTGATGCCGCCAAAACTGAAATCAAAGTCGCCGAAGAAACTCCGCCAGTTGTTGAAATCAAAGAAATGACAACTTCCGAATCCGCACAAGAGCAAGCACGACCAACAGAAAATCAACCACAAACCGAAGAAAAACAAGAAGCATGACAAGCAAAAAGAACCTTCGCTCCCTTTTTCTATCTACTTAACTGTGGGATTTTAGAGTTTTTTATATACATAACGCGTGTTTATCCTCTTTGAGAGTGAATAGTGATTGTATGACAAAGTGTTGATGACTTTTCACGAAAAATTTAGGCAGTATGATTTGGGTGAAGGGCACCCTTTTAGAGGTGACAGATTCGCTAATGCTGTGAAGTTTTTCGAAAATCAAGGTTTGTTTAAGCTTTCGGAAATTGTTCGTGTTGAACCTCAACCAGCATCGAAAAAAGAGTTATTAAGGGTTCATGATGAGGGTTATGTGGATTTGATTTTTCGTTTGGCAAAGGAGAACAAGCCGTACGATGTTGAAACGCCTGTTTCGCCAGAAATTTTGGAAGCTGCTATGTTAATTGTTGGAGGTGCAATTCGATGTGGCAGGGCTGTTTTTAGCGGAGAAGCGAAACGTGCAATTTCCATAGGTGGCGGTTATCACCATGCAGGGCGAAACTATGGCGGTGGATTCTGCATATTCAACGACATAGCCGTTTTGGTTGAACACTTAAGAGCCAATTATAATGTTAAGCGTTTTCTCATATTAGATTATGATGTGCACTTTGGAAACGGCACAAGCGACATCTACTATCATGACCCAAGCGTACTATACATTTCCTTGCACCAAGACCCAAGAACAATCTACCCAGGAACAGGATTTGTCGAACAGATTGGAGAAGATGCTGGAGAAGGCTACAACATTAACGTTCCTTTACCTCCGGGAACAAGCGACAACACGTACCTTTACGCGTTAACCGAGGTTCTCGTACCGCTTGCTGAGGAGTTTAAGCCTGAAATAATAATTGCAAATGGCGGAAGCGACGCGCATTTTGCTGACATGCTTGGAGATTTGAACTTGACTGTGAATGGCTTTTTCAGAATTTCGCAATTAATTAAGGAAACGGCGGACAAGGTTTGCGATGGAAAGGTTGTTTTGATTCCTGGAAGCGGTTATAACCCGCAGGTTTTGCCAATGTGTTGGTACGCGCTTGTTGCTGGAGTGGTTGGTTTGAAGGAAATTCATGTAGAAGACCCTTATCCACTGCCAAAAGAACCGCCAAATGGTATTAGAACTGTTGAGAGGACAGTTGATGAGTTGAAAAGATTGTTGCGTAGGTATTGGTCGTGTTTTGGCGGTTTTGGGTTGAATGTTGTTCCTTGAGTTTTTGTTTGTGTGCTCTGCGTAGCTATACCCCCCTTATAAATAGGTTGAATTTTTGGTGGACCGTGAGTGGTTTTTGAGGAACTCTTTTATGAACGGTGCTAACAAATATAATATTCATTAGGAGGTTAGAAATGCTTGGAATTGAAAGGTAGCAGAACAGAAAAGAATTTGTTGGCGGCTTTCGCAGGCGAGTCACAAGCAAGAATGCGCTACACCTTTTTTGCAAGCGTCGCGAAAAAGGAAGGATTTGAACAGATTTCAGCGATTTTCACAGAAACAGCAGACAATGAAAAAGAACATGCACAGCTTTTCTTTAAGTTCTTGAAAGGCGGCTTGGTGGAGATTACTGCGGCTTATCCAGCGGGTGTTATTGCTTCGACAGCAGAGAATTTGCGGGCTGCGGCTGAAGGCGAAAAATACGAGTGGGGCACACTTTATCCAAATTTTGCAGAAATTGCGGAAGAAGAGGGTTTTCCGGAAGTTGCTAGAACTTTTCGTAATGTTGCAAAGGTCGAAGAGTATCACGAGAGACGGTATAGAAAATTGCTGGAGAATGTTGAGCTTGGAAGGGTTTTCAAAAGAGACAAGCCAGTAATGTGGAAGTGTCGAAACTGCGGTTACGTGATGGAAGGCAAGGAAGCGCCGGAAAAATGTCCAGTATGCGACCATCCGCGAAGTTACTATGAGCTGTGGACAGAAAACTACTAAAACCACTATTATTTTTCTGGTTACATCATTTCTGCTAAGTTTATGTTTTGCTAGTTAGAACCTGGTGCTAAGCGTTTTCTAGAAATTTGACTGCTTTTTCAAGTATGACTTCGTGTAAGTTACCTCTATTCTCGAAAGTGACCACGTGTACTTCTACATCTTCTCTGGTTTTCATTTCGTCTATAAGCTTCTCCTTTGCCTTCCAGTGAATTATGCCAACCACAAGTTTTCCACTTTCAGCAGCTTGCTTAACTGCTTCCCTAAACTTTTCAGAAAACAACTCCATCGGTCCAACCTCATCAATGGCAATCACATCTAAACCTTCAACAGCCTTCAAAATCGCAGCGACGCCTACACCGTCAAGGTCTTCTAAGTTCACGCGATATTTTCCAACTCTTGGACCACTAGGCTGGTTAACATGTGCAAGCCATCCACGTTCGCCGCTGCTTAAATCTAAAATTTCAAAACCAACACGCGCACTACAAGAGCGAACTTCACGACTTAGCATTCCGCCGACACGGTAGCCTCTGGCTTTCAACGCTTCAACCGTCTTCAAAAGAACGCTTGATTTTCCAACACCCGGACTGCCCGTTAAGAGTAAAATCCGCTTTCGCAACTTAATCAGTTTCAAAACGTCTAAGAAAGATTTGTGAGCAGAGATGAAATGCCCGCTGCAGCAAGCACCAATAACTCAAACGTCTTATACGCGTCAACCATATTCTTCGCCGTGTATTCCACGCTTAACCCGTCAACTCGCTTAACTGAAGGCAGCAACCCAGCTACATCTGCAAAGTGACTCGCCAAAAAAGTAACACGCGACTTCACGGGCTTACCAGCAACCAACAACTTAACTTTTTTACGTTTAAAATTGGCTACAGCCTTATCAACAGCCTTCTTCAATTCACTCTCAATTCTCGCAATTCCCGGGCTTTTGGCGGAAACTCTGCTCAAAGAACGCTTCAAAGCCACAGTTTCGACCCAAGGCGCATACTTCTTAACGTCATCTTCCAAAAGTTGAGCGTCACCAGCAACCAGTATCACTGGAACCTTAAAGTCGCTCGCGGCATAAGCATTAAACAGAAACTCGCTAACTTCAACACCATTAATTTCTAACTTGTTAATGCTTCCGCCACTGTAGGTATGGTCAAAAGAAGATTTAGCCGTTCCAAACTTAGAATGGTAACCAAGAAAAACTGCAACATCACACCCTTCAACACCAGCAACCATGCTCAGCGGACGCGGAAACCCTCTAATAATTTCCACATACTCCGGCAAATCCTCAACATGAATATTAACCATTGGACCGTGACTGTCAGCAACAACAACTTCGTCAAAACCCTTTTTGTGCAATTCGTCAACAACCACAAGCGTAACCTTAGTTGCAATCTTCCTAGCCTCCTCATACAAACTGCCCTTCAAATTCAAATGACCAGGAACAACAACATACGGCATGCCCTCCATGTCAACCGAAACAAACGCTTTCATATGCTTTCACGTGCTACACATCTATGCAAAACGCATTAAAATATTTCGATGCCCAAATACTCTCGGAGAAAAACAAACACATGAAAAAAACAAACGCCAACATAGATTTTCCAACAGAAACAATCCAAGAAGGCAAAGCCAAAATTCTCGTTCCAAAACTCAAAGCCTTCACAAAGCAACCCTCAGACTATGCACCCTCAAAGGCTCCAGTCTTTTACAATCCAGTCATGGAACTTAACCGTGACATAGCAGTCTTAGCCTTACAAGCCTACCAAAGAATTGTAGACCGAGAAATTTCCGTTTGCGAACCCTTAACTGGTTGCGGCATAAGAGGAATACGCTTCGCAACAGAAGTTAAAGGCATTAAAAAAGTTATGATTAACGACATCAGCGACAAAGCCGCTCAACTCGCTAGAATCAACGTGCAAAGAAACAAACTAGACGAACGTGTCACAGTCAAAAACAAAGATGCAAACCTTCTCCTCGCCCATTACTCCGCACCACACAAAAGATTCGACGCCATAGACATAGACCCATTCGGTTCGCCGACGCCATACATAGACTCCGCAATCCGCGCCTTACGCAACAACGGACTCTTAGCGTTAACAGCAACAGACATGGCGCCCCTCTGCGGAGTCCACCCTAAGGCTTGCATACGCAAATACGGAGGAAAACCCCTACGCACAGAATACTGCCACGAACTAGCCATTAGACTGTTGACCGGATGCTTGGCTATGATAGCCGCAAAACATGACATAGGCATACACGTAATTTTCAGCCACAGCGCAAACCACTACATACGCGTATACGCAACAATAAACTACGGTGCAAAAAAGGCTGATGAAAGTATAGGAAAAATGGGCTACATACTTCACTGTTTCAAATGCTTCCACAGAAAAACTGCAAACGAACTATTCAAAACAGACCAGCATAGGTGCAGCGAATGCGGCTCAAAGATGAACTTCGCTGGACCATTGTGGCTGGGAAAACTAGCAGACCAGCAATTTTGCAAGACAATGAAAAGCGAAGCCAAACGCAAAGCCTTGAAAACAGGAGAAAAAACAGTGAAAATTCTAAATCTAATAAGTGAAGAAGCAGACGCGCCACCGACATACTATGTCCTCGACAAAATATGCGACAGAATGGCGCTTCCAGTCCCATCAACAGAAAAAATAATTAGAGCCTTAAAAGAAAGAGGATTCAAAGCAACGGCAACTCATTTTAACCCCAAGGGAATCCGAACAGGCGCTGACGCTTCGGTTTTGACGAGCATTGTTAAAGAATTTTTTGAAAAAGTTAAGTAACTCATAGCAAAGACTCTGAGCCAAGTCGGACACCGATTCCAACATGATAAATTTTAAATACCAAACATGTTAACAAGTTTGAAGGGGTGTTTGAATTGAAAGAAAAACTTTTACTATCCACCTTAATGATGGCGCTCATAGCGTTATCTTTCGCGTCCTCTGCTAAAGCCGCTGCAAGCATTGAAATTTACGGTTATGTGGACAAACCGCAATATAAACCAGGCGAGCAAGGAACTCTTCGTATCTGGATATACAATGACGGAACAGAGGACATCACCATAAAAAGTATTACAGTAGAATACCCATGGCACAATTATTATGTGTGGGAAGGAAACGAAACAATTAAAGACATACAATACCCAACTATCGATGCAGGTGAAAATCGTAGCTTTACACTAACATTTACGGTGCCAACAGACGGCAGAGCAATTACTTCCGGCATCTCAAACATAAAAGTGCAAGCAGTAACTGACAAGACAACAGAAACGAAGAACATTCTAATCAGCGTAGCAAGCACGCCGGCTCCAACGATGATTCAAGACATGGACAAGCTAATAACATTGTTCACAATCCTGACTGTATTAATTATCGTCTGCACAGTAATAATAGCTTCTACCGTGTTCCTGTCAACACGCAGACCACAAGTAACATGGAAAACCGCAGAAGGATAATAGCAACAGCAGACTTTCTCAATTTTTTCTCCATTTTCTTTAAGTAATAGAATTAATAACATGATACCCACTCAAATGTAAATTTGGAGGTGCCGTGAAACTCGGAAAAGTCGTAGTCACATGCGCTTGGCCGTATGTAAATTATCTTCCCCATTTGGGCACGTTGGTGCAGGTCTTATCAGCGGATGTCGCCGCTCGGTATTACCGCTTAAAAGGCGAAGAAGTAGTAATGGTAAGTGGTTCAGACGAGCATGGAACTCCGATAGAAATTGAAGCAATAAGACAAGGAATTTCGCCAAAGCAATTAACTGACAAGATGCACGCAAAAGTTGTTGAATTGTTCAAAAAGTGGGGTTTCTCATTTGATAACTACACTCGAACAGAAAACCCCGTTCACATAGAATTTGTGCAAAACCATCAGATGAAAATCTACAACAACGGATACATCTTCACGCAAGAAACAGAGATGCTTTACTGCGAAAAATGCAGTCGCTTCTTACCAGACAGATTCGTTGAAGGAAAATGCCCCTATTGTGGATACGAACCCGCACGAGGAGACCAATGCGATTCTTGCGGTAGACTGCTAGAGCCTCTACTGCTAACCGAGCCTTACTGTGTAATCTGCAAGAGCAAACCAGTCGTTAAAAAAACTAAACAATGGTATTTTGACCTGCCAAAATTCTCCGAAAAACTCATCGACTACATTAACAGCAATAAACAACTACCAATCAATTCTAGAAATTTCAGCCTAAACCTGATAAAAGAAGGACTAAAACCAAGAGCCATGACCAGAGATGTGGAATGGGGAATCCCAGCACCGTTTCCAGGAGCAGAGGGCAAAACGTTCTACGTTTGGTTTGAGAATGTTTTGGGCTACATTTCAGCAACAATAGAATATTTCAAAAACCGCGGAGAACAAGAAAAATGGAAAGAATACTGGTTCAGCAAGGATACGCGCACCTTGTATTTCATTGGAAAAGATAACATTCCCTTCCACGTAATAATATTTCCTGCCTTGCTATTGGCTTCTGGAGAAAACTATGTCTTGCCCTGGAACGTGCCGGCAACCGAGTTCCTACAGTTCAAAGGCGAAAAAGCCTCAAAAAGCCAGAGAATCGGCATATGGATAGACGAAGCCTTAGAGCTTTTCCCCGCAGACTATTGGCGCTATTTTCTAATGGCGACAAGACCAGAAACCAAAGATTCAAACTTCTCATGGGAAATATTCCTCGAAAAAGTAAACGCCGACCTAAACGACACATTCGGAAACTTCATCCACAGAACACTAACATTCATAAACACCCAATTTGATGGAAAGATTCCACAACCAACCGCCCTAGACAAGGATGACGAGCACATTCTTAAAACTCTCCAAGAGAAAGTTGAGACAATCGCAAAAGAAATCGAAGACTGCAAATTACAGTCTGCTGCTAACACGCTAATAAGTATCAGCCGCATGGGAAACCAGTACCTTAACGAGAAAGAACCATGGAACCTAATCAAGAAAGACAAAGATAAGGCAGCAAGCATTCTTTACGTCGCAGCGCAAATTGTCAAAGCCCTATCTATAGTCTCAGCGCCTTTCATGCCATTCACCGCAGATGAAATCGGGAAAACTCTCAACTTGCCAGGAAGCGTACATGAACAAAGTTGGAACGAAGCACTAAAACCCTTGCCAGCAAACCACGAAATAGCCAAATCAAAACCGTTATTCCGAAAGATAGACGCTGACGAAAAAGAATTGGATGAGATGCTAGAGAAAGTTAGAGAACGCCTAGGAAAGACTGCGTGAAACTTTGCAGTTAAAAATCGACCTCCACGTTCACACCCACTATTCTCACGACTCCCTAATCACGCCGGAACAACTTGTTTTCTACGCTAAAAAACGCGGATTAAACGGCATAGCAATAACAGACCACGACAGAATCGATGGCGCCCTAAAAATAGCCAAAGAAACCGACTTTTTAATTATTCCAGGAATTGAAATTTCAAGTTTGAATGGACACATCTTAGGGCTCAATGTTCAGGAACTCATCCCATCAAAGCTCGGCGTCGACGAAACTGTGGATAAGATACATGAGGCTGGCGGCATAGCAATAGCATGTCATCCTGCAACTTTCTTTAAAGGAAGTCTAGGAAAGCACACAAATTCGAAGTTTGACGCAGTAGAAGTGATTAATGCTTCTGCCGTCCCATTCAAATATTCCGTTAAACACGGTCGAGAAATTGCTTTGCGCCTCGGAATTAGCCAAGTTGCTGGCAGCGACGCTCACTATGCTCCGGAAATTGGCTGCGCATACACGCTTGTTGACGCTGAATTGCATGTTGACAAAATAATTAACGCAATAATAAAGGGATTATGCGAGCCCTCAGGCGCTGCAATACCGTTAAGAATGAGATTGAAAAGAGAAATTTTGTCTTTGAAAAGAAAATTACGTTAACGATTCACCGCTCTTAATAGTGGGAATGTTCTATTCTTTGCTCGCATTTTTGAAAAATTTTAGAAGTACAGGTTTCTTGTCTCTGTGTAGAGGTGGGATTTACTGGAGACTTTTTGGTGCATGTTCACGAAAAAGGGAAGAGAGTTAGAGGAAGTTTTCCATTTGGTAAAGGTTTAGATTTAAGTCGAGTTTCTTTTCTGGCTCTGTATAGGGTTCAAGATTGAAAAGTTGTGGGGCGATTGTTCCGAATCCGCTTAGGATATGTGGCGAGTTCACACCGGTCATGACGAGCGTCACTTTTAATTTGCCGTCTTGTTCTGGGTTGACTCTTGCTCCCCATATGACTAAGGCGTTGGTGTCCATCATTTCAGTAACGATTTCTCCTACACGGTTTGCCTCTTCAATTGTCATGTGTGCGTCGCCTGTCACGTGAATCAAAGCTCCAGTTGCGCCGGCATAGTCCACGTCAAGCAGCGGACTTCTTAGGGCATTTCGCACAGCTTCTTCTGCCCTGTTTGGTGCGTCAGATTCGCCTACGCCTACAACGGCCACTCCACCTCGTTTAACAATGGTTTTGAAGTCTGCAAAGTCAAGGTTTATGAGGCTTGGAGCTGAGATTGTTTCAACAATGCCCTTAATCATGTTTGCTAAAACTTGATCTGCAATTCTAAAGGCTTCGTTGATAGGCAATTGTGGCACGAGCTGCATGAGCTTGTTGTTATCTATTACGACCACAGTGTCGCAGTTTCTGCGCATTTCTGTCAACGCCGCAGCGGCATATTCAACTCGACCCTTCTCAATTCGAAAAGGCGTAGTTACAACGCCTACGGTTATTGCGCCCTTTCGCCTTGCAATTTCTGCAATAACAGGTGCAGCGCCGGTTCCGGTTCCGCCTCCTAAACCAGCCGTTATGAAAACTATGCCCGCGTCAGAAAGTAAATCCTCAATGTGTTTTTTGGATTCTTCAATTGCTGCTCTTCCAAGCTTCGGATCGCCGCCAACGCCGAGTCCCTTAGTGAGTTTTTCGCCTATCAGGATTTTCTGGTGTCCTCTTGAAGCAGTTAGGTGGAGAGCGTCCGTGTTTATTGCTATGCATTCGGCGCCGGTTATTCCCATTTCCATTAGCCGTGAAACAGTGTTATTTCCTGCTCCGCCGACTCCGACTACTACAATGCGGCAGTTGCTGGACTGAAGAATCTCCTGGGCGGTCATGCCTTGCCACGCATACTTAAGCGCATGTTCTGCTGGTTGCATTTTAGCCAACCTTTTTCCACCGCATAACTTCATCATTAATTAAGTCACGGATAGCTACGCGAATTGCTTCTGCTCGGTTTGGGTAAAACTTTTCATTCACGAGGTGGTCTAAAGCTTTAATATAGGGTTCGGGTAAATACAGCGTGATTAACTTCAATTCATTTCTCCCTCCGGGTAAGCAACAAAATTAGGGTGTATAGTTATACTTCTTCATAATATGATATAAATATGTTTTAAATATGTTCATTCTTTTCTATTTAAGCATTGTTGATGACTCGTTTCAGATTTCTGTAAATTCCAGTGGTTGGCAACCTTTATGTTTTTATTCCTTGTTAAAGCATTTAATGTATTGCGATGAAGTGGCATGCGCGTTTTCGTTAAGAGTTTCGGGTGTTCAACAAATTTAGCGGATGGCGAGGTTTTGGCGGGTTGCCTAGCGGAGGCTGGTTATTTGCTGGTGAATGATTTTTCAGAGGCGGATATGGTTGTTTACAACACTTGTGCTGTTAAAGGACCGACGGAAAATCGCATGATTGAAATGTTGAAGAGAGTTCCAAAAAGCAAGAAACTAATTGTTGCTGGATGCTTGCCGTTAATTAATTTTGAACGTTTATGCAGGGAAGTGCGTTTTGACGGAGTTGTTGGACCCGCATCAGGCAATGTAATTGTAGAGGTTGCTAAGCAAGTTTCAAGTGGTAAAAGAACCGTTTTTTTGAAAGAAGCTTTGAAGGCTAAACCAGATTTGAATCTTCCATGTGTGCGGATGAATCGGGTTATAAGTATTATTCCTGTAAACTATGGTTGTTTAGGTTCATGCGCTTATTGTTGTGTGGTTTTTGCAAGAGGGCGCTTAAGGAGTTATAGTGTTCAAGAGATTGTTGAGAGAGCGAAAAGAGATATTGCCGCTGGAGTTAAGGAGTTTTGGCTTACTTCGCAGGATACGGCTTGTTATGGAAGAGACATTGGCACAAATCTTGCAGAATTGCTTAATGCTTTATGCACCATTAACGGTGATTTCAGAATTCGCGTCGGCATGATGACCCCAAATGTAGTGATGGACGCATTAGAAGAGGTGATTCGCGCTTTCAAAAATGAGAAAGTCTACAAGTTTGTTCATTTACCAGTGCAAAGCGGTGATGACCAAATTCTTAAGCATATGCGAAGATTCTATTCAGTAGAAGACTTCAAGAAAATTGTAAACACTTTCAGAGCAAGTTTTCCAGATATAACCATAGCCACTGATGTGATTTGCGGTTTTCCAAGGGAAAGCACAGAAGCTTTTGAAAGAACTCTGCAACTGATTGAAGATGTTGAGCCGGACATAGTGAACGTTTCAAAGTTTTTTGCAAGACCCAAAACCCCAGCGGCTCAAATGCAAGCGAATTCTGTTTCTTTAACAGAAATCAAGCGGAGAAGCATTGAAGCAGCCAAGCTGGCAAGGAAGGTTGCTTTTGAGAGGAATCAGCGTTGGGTCGGCTGGAAGGGCGAAATTCTAGTTGATGAAGTGGGCAAGGTTGCTGGTTCTTGGGTGGGACGCAATTTTGCCTATAAGCCTATTGCCATAAAAAGCGATAATAATCTGCTTGGAAAGACCTTACGCGTCAAGGTTGTGAAAGCTTTTTCAACGCATCTTGAAGGCGAGATTATTGAATAAATTATTTATGTAAATGCCGCTCTTATTGTGTTTTAGGAGATGCTATGCTTGAGTGAAGAAGAGGTTGTTGAGGTTGGGCGTGTAACTCACTTTTTCCCAAAAATCAGTGTGGCTGTTATTGAACTTACTAAGCCCTTGTCTGTTGGCGACACCATAGTCATTAAGGGACCTACAACAGATTTTGAACAAGTTGTGGAGTCCATGCAGATTGAGCATAAAAACGTTCAACAAGCCAAAGCGGGTCAAAGTATAGGGTTGAAGGTTGCAGAACGCGTCAGAGAAAAAGACATGGTATACAAGAAACTTTAGTATTTCTCTTCTTTTTACATTCTTATTCTTTTATTCAACTGGTTCTTCCCAGTCTGTTTGACAACCATTCTCTGGAATTAAAACTATTGTTGTTTCATTTGGTAATGGCATTAGTGGGTTTTCTCTTACGTTTAAGAATGTGGATTTAGCATAGACGTGGATTGCTACTTGATTATAAAATCTGTTCTCGTGCGGGTGATAGACCATCTGGAGTAAGCTTTTGTACTTTTCGATTGGAAACTTGCCTGCTTTCTCTTTTATTTCTATATCAACAGCCTTAATGGCATCAATTATGGAAGCATCATCTTCTAAAATAAGCCGAAAGCCATCTGGGAAAGCTTTGCTGATTTCCCGCTGACGGACGAATATTAGTATTGTTTTCATCTGCACATTATTCCATGAGGAAAGACGTATTTTTGTGTATCGCATCAACTTAATCTCTTGGTTAAAGTTTTTTCGTGTAATTTTACCGCGGCAAACAAGAATATGGACGCAAAAATTACAATCATTAAGAAATCCAGCATCATTGGGTAATATCCTTTATCCACGATTAACTGTCGGGCTAGGTCGGTGAAATATGTTAAGGGTGAAAAGGAAGCTATTATTCTTCCCCATTGTGGCAGTTGTTCAATGGGTATGAAGACGCCGCTTATGAATACTAAAGGGAATTTGACTAGGGACGACAACATCATGGATGTAGCTGGAATATCCGTTGGCGGATAAGCTGAAAGAAGAACACTTAAGGCTGAGAAACATAGGTTTGCGATAACCAATCCAAAAAGTAGAACCATAAAGTTCAACAGTCCTACATTGAAGACCAAGATGATAACAAGTGGAATTACAGATATGATGAGTCCAAAAAGAAATGACGCCAACATGTCTCCAACTATTATCGTCCAAAAGGCAACGGGACAACATAAGAGCCTTTCAAGCGTTTTCGAACGGGTCTCCCAAGGCACAATAGAAGGTCCTACAGAAGTTGCTGTAAAAAATGTGGTCATACCGATTATTCCTGGCAAAACTTCTCTTAACGGTATATTTCGTCCTATAACGTAAGCCAAAGCCAAAAACAATGGAAATATTAACCCGAAAATAATAACTGGACCTTTTGAATAGTAAATTTTGATATTTTTCTTTGCTATGACAAAAGAACGCTTAAATTGCTCTGTAAACCGACTCATTTCAAAGCAGCCTCTTTTTCTTTTATGAGTTTTATGAAAACATCCTCCAGCGAGGGCATCAGAGTGTTTAAGCTCAAAATTTGTATACCATTCTGTTTGGCGAAATCCGCCAAAAATTCAATCACAGCAGAGGGATTAGCAGTAGAGATTCGTAATTTGTTTCCTGCAAAAGAAGCTTTGCTTATGTTTGGATTTTCTGAAAATATCTGTAAGTCTACTGGTTTGTTGAAGAGGACTTCAATGTATTGGAGTTCCATGCTTTGAATTCTTAGGTTTTCAGGCGTGTCTATGGCTGCTATTCTTCCATGGTTTATTATCGCTATTCTATGGCAAAGCTGGTTTGCTTCTTCCATGTTATGGGTTGAGAGAAAAACCGCCTTTCCTTCCTTGTTAAATTGTGTAATTTTCTCTCTCAAAAGTCTTGCACTCTCAACGTCAAGCCCAGAAGTCGGCTCGTCTAGAAAAAGCACTTCAGGGTCATTTACTAAAGCCATGCATAACAAGAGTTTTTGTTTCATTCCTTTCGAGAAGCCTCTAACAAGCTTATTCTTGACCTCATATAATCCGAATTCCTTCAAAAGTTCGGTGGCGTTCTCGTGAAGTTTTGATTTTGGAACTCCATAAAGCTTTCCTATTAATGTCAGGTTTTCCCATGCGGAGAGGTCTATGTAGGCGTTTGAGACTTCAGGGACAACTCCAATACGTTGTTTGGCTTCTATTGGGTTTCTCAAAATGTCATGATTGGCTACAGAGGCTTTTCCCACATCAGGTTTTATTAATCCTGTCAAAATTCTGATGGTTGTCGTTTTTCCAGCGCCGTTAGGTCCGAGAAACCCAAAAATTTCGCCGTTTTTAACTTCAAAATTTATGTGGTCAACTGCGGTTACATCCTCATAGTGTTTTGTTAGATCCTGAACTTCTATTGCAAAATTCATTGTTTCAACTTCTAATGGGGGTCTTGAATGCCTAACAAAACTAGTCGTTCCTTACTTTTTATTCCTCTTGGCGTGTTTGCTGGAACGAAAAGCATTTCGTCGGAAGACAAATCAGTCTTTTTGTCGCCTACTATGAACGTTCCGCTACCTTCGAGTATATAGAAGCAAACGGCGTAAGGTTCGGGACGTGATGGGATTTCTTGTCCAACATCAAGGCAAATTAACACAAGATTGTAATTTTTTGTTTTCATTAAGTCCTTCTTTACACGTTTACGCTTTTCCATAGTGCTTAATACGCCTTTTTCTAGTGAAAATTCCACCAGTTTTCTCAAGTTTATTATTTTCATGTCTTTTTCATTTTCTTTCATTAGACTCACCATTAAAATGGAAGGTGAAAGTGAAAAAGGAGATTTTCAATTAGTTTTAACGTTTTAGGGCCTCAAGTCGCTTGTTAACTTTTTCCAGTCGCTTGTTTAAGGCCTCTTTGTATTCTTCAAGCATTTTGATTTCTTCCTCAACATCCATCAGTGGCATGTGATAGCCCATGCAAATTCCGTGCCCGTGATGCTCATGATGATGCCCTTCTCTACAACATTCTCCACACATTCATTTTTCACCTCCATTTTTCTTTTCAAAATGTTCTCTATAGAAATGTGCCAAGTCATCGAAAAGCAGTTTTCTCTGCGCAATTGATTTGAGTCCCAGTCTAAGAGCTTCCACGCCGCTTTTAGTTACATTGTAGACTCGCCTGTCTGGTCCGCCTTCTGTTTTCTCCCAATTGGATTCCAGTAAGCCTCTTTCTTCCATTCTTCTCAGAAGTGTATAGATAGAGCCCGGTTCAAGTTTGTGGCATCCACAGCTTTTTTCTTCAATTTCTTCCAGTAGTTGGTAGCCATGCATTGGCTTTTCATAGAGTATTCTCAGCATCAAAAATTGTATCCATCCTCGTTCTGGATAGTCATGTCGGCAACCGCATCGGTTGGAACCACACATTCTTTTTTGCCTCTTTAGCGTTAGAATGATGTATGTAACAGTGTTATATATATAAGTGTTACTCTCAACGAAGTATGCGGTTCAAGGTCAATCATGCAAAAGATTCTTTAATAATCGGCACCCGTAGAATAACTAGAATCACCATGAGCGGCGAAGTTGTCAAAGTCAAAAGTTGGGAAGAGTTCAAACGCTTAGTTATGGAAAAGAAGCCAAACTCCATTGTTTACAACATAGAGCAGAACGGATTGTCTCCGGCGAGAGAACTTACAAACTTGAGACTGATAATACCATGCAAAGAAACATATTACGTTTTCATCGATTTTTGCAAAGGAGACAGATTGAAAGAGACGGGCATATCTTTGCGCAGAGACAAGACGGGAAACCGCTACATCGACGAAAAAGACGTGATACAATTCCTGAAAAAGCAGTTAGGAGAAAACTTGGCAATCTGCTCTTACTGGACAATTTGACGTTTCTTTCTCGGAAAATATTTTCGGGTTCGCAAACCAAGCTTGACGAGCGAAAGCATCAAAGGTACTTCCATCAGCGGTCCTATAACTGTAGCTAAAGCTGCGCCAGAACCGATACCATAAAGAGTAGTAGCCACGGCAATCGCGACTTCGAAGTGACTACTTGAGCCTATGAGAGTAGTGTCTATTGCAGTTTCGTAAGCCCAACCAGCAAAATAGCCCAGAAGATACGTCCACGTAATCATTGTTGCATAATGCAGTAGATTAGGAGCCGCCAAATACGCGACTAGGAGAGGATTGTTGAGGATTATTTCTCCCTCAAACGAGAACAACACGATTAAAGTTGTCAATAGGGCAACTATGGATATTTTTCCAACAGAAGGAACGTAAGCGTTATTGAACCACTCTTCCCCTTTCCTTTCAATGATTACTTTGCGAGAAACCGCTCCGGCTGCTACTGGCAAGGCAATGAAAACGAGAACGCTTATGGCGATTAAGTCCCATGGAACGGGGATGCTGCTCACGCCTAGGTAAAAGGCTGCCATTGGAGCGTAAAGAAAAAGCATCAAAAGCGCATTAATCGCGGTATTTATTAGTCCTTGTGCCATGTCGCCTTTTGCGAGAAACATCCACCACATAACCATTGCTGTGCAAGGCGAAAGACCGAGCAATATTATTCCAGCTTTCTGCAATGGGTCGGTTAACATTAAATTTGCAAGCAACGTCATCAATGGCGGAGCTATCAGCCAATTTGCAATGATTGTGACGAGTAAAGGTTTAGGTCTTGTTGCCGCTTTTTTTATGTCAGTGAACCTTATTCCCAAAACAGTTGGATACATCATGAAGAAGAGAAGAACGCCTATTGGAATTGACAACTGTCGGAACTTAAGAGACTCCATAAATTCTCCGAATTGTGGCAAAAATCTTCCAACAAGAAGCCCAACTACTATGCATATGGCTATCCACAGCGTCAGGTATTTCTCGAAAATGCCAAGCTCGACTTTTCTGGTTGATGTGGGCTCTTCAGCAGAATTCAATTTTTCTCACTTCGACAAGGTTACTTTACAATGAGTACGCTAACAGGTGAGTCGTAGCATATTTTGTTGCACACGCTTCCTATCAAATAGGCGTGGATTGCGCCGATTCCTCTGCTTCCAACAACAATCAAGTCAAATTTCTCGTCCTCAGCCATGTCCGTAATGACTTTAGGAGTGTTAGGGTTCAAAACAGAGACAAGATTAAACTTAACACTAGCCTTCTCCAGAATAGCTTTAGCCTTATCTAAAATCTTTTGACTTACATCTTGACCAGTAGGAACGTGATAAACATTCACCACAGTTACCTTCGCTGAAAACTTCTGTGCAATCTCGATTGCCTGCTTCAAAGCCTTTTCCGCATACTCTGAACCGTCAACACCGACGAATATTTTCTTCAAGTGGTGTTTCACCGTGAGCTAAAAACCAACATATTAAAGTATTTAAATCTATTGTTACAATTTCTCCAAAATGGAAAAAATAAACATGCGCTTATCGCAAAATGTAGAACTTATTCAGGTTTTGAATTAACTTGGGGTCAGCTATCTTATAGTATACCCATTTTCCTTCCTTTCTACTCCTTATTAATCCGACATTTTCCAATATTCCCAAGTGATGAGAAGTTGTAGGC
>JAIMAA010000032.1 GCA_023512225.1 Candidatus Bathyarchaeota archaeon | reverse complement strand
CATATATGGTGCTGTCAAATTTTATAATCCTCTGAAGATTTTACTTGTTCCTTCCTCTCTAGATTTTCACATTTCAGAAAATATTGGGGAATTTATTTCTATCATTAAGATTTTAAGCTGTTCAATTTCTCTGGCTAAGGTTGGATAAAGATAGTCAATAGTTGGTTGATTTAATCTCACTGGAATCGAAAATTTTGATGAAAATGCCTTATTGGATAAACAGTTACCTAGCAATGTTGATTCAAGAATTAAAAGATTATAAAAAGCCGATGCTAAATGATAAAGAAAGTGACTTCTATGATATTACTGAAAGAACGTGCTTCCAATTCACTACATGGCGATAAACCAGCCCTACCCTTTTCCAATCACTTATTATATTCAAGTCTCTTAGAATTCTTGGTATGTCTTGCAAGTCACGCATTACATTAGTACTTGGAGTTGCCAATTTTTGATGTATTATTTCCTCAACCAAATAATTTTTGAATTCTGAAACTGAGGAAAAACCAGAATATCTATCATTAAGACTTTGAATAATAGTTACAATGTCAAGGTAATTGGCATTAATTAGAAACAATCTAGCTAACTCGTTCAAGTATGGTTGAGGGTCCCTTCTTTCTCCAAGTTGTAAAAGTTTAATTCCATCAGTTGTCAGAGAATAATCTTCTGGGTTAATCACTTGAAGATCCCTTAACAATAGGTGCGTGTTCAATAATAAATGAAGATTTTTGTCTCTGACTTTGAATTTCTCTCATTCGACAAATCTGCTGCCAAATTGCATCTTTAATTTGCTGAACATTTGGTCGCGTTTGTCTAGCTCTTGTTCGTTCTATTGTCTTGAGAATAGCATGAATTTCTAGAGGTCTAAGATCTCTATAGTATCCATAACCTCTTTCTCTAGGTCTTTCTTTAGAAACTAAGACATCTGATTGAGAAGCTTCTCTTATCAGTTGAATAGTCATATCATCTCTTACTGACAACAAACCAATATTTTGAATCCAAAAATATCGTTCGAATTCCCTCATTTCCTTTTGTGGGACTGCTAGGTAAGAAAAATCTGCAAGAGTCAAATATGCGGCGGCCTGACCAAGACCAGTCAGGTATTCTCTACCATTAGCATCACTTGGTTTACATTCAACAAACGCAACTTTATCATTTTGGTATTGGACTCTAACATCAGGGTTTGGAAAACCTCTTCCATAACCTTTTGAGATTAGAATCACTTGAGAATTAGATTTGAACCAATCTGCACAAGCCTCAATTACTTCGTCATGTTCCATTTTCTCAACCTCAGGGTTTTCTAAAAACTATTACGTAATCGTGGATACAAATGAAGAAGTTAGACCTTAAGGAAAGATATTTCATAGTATTTAGGAAATTCATTCTTGATGTCGCAAGTCTGGTATATTTTACGACTTTGGTGTAAAATTCAAAGCCTAACTTCAAAGCTAAGTCAGTCAAGTGGTAATCAAGTGAAACAACTTTTCCACCTTTCATAAATGACTCACCTATCAAAACACAAAAATATCTTCCAGATTTTAAAACACGCTTAACTTCGCTGAAGTTTTGTTTCATTCCTTCGAGAAATTCTTCTAATGTCTGAGCAGTTGACAAATCGCCTTTTACAAGTCCATGTTCTTTACTATAGTTAATCAGATTCCAATAAGGAGGATGAGAAAAAACCAGATCAATTGATTCATCCTCAATTCCAAAAGTCTTTAAGTTCCGTGAATCTCCGATAATTAAACGTTGTTTCTGTAACCACCCATTAAGGTCTGGATCAAGGCGCATTGAAAGATTTTCTCTCGCAACTTTAGCAATCTTGGGGTTTATTTCAATACCTATTCCGTTTCTTTTCATTCTTGCACATGCCACAAGAGTTGTGCCACTTGCAACAAATGGGTCAAGAACCGTTTCTCCTTCTTTCGAGAACCTCCAAATACACTGTCTTGGAATTTCAACCGGACAACTTCCATGAATAGTTTTCAATGTCCATCCAAGAGGGTCTCTCTCCGGCGTATCCCATACTGAAAAAAATTGTAGACCCTGTTTTTCATACTCTCTCCATTTCTTAGGATCTAAGTCATTTGGCTTAATTCTAAATTTCTTATCAGTTGCATCGACTTCAACTTTAGTTTCTTGACCTAACTTCACTTTCTCTGACCTCTAATCACAAATAGTTAATGATTCCTATAAATAATTACTATCCTATGTGACCCATTGAGAGATTTATAACTTATATTAGAAACCTATAAGGTCGCCACGATTGCATTCTCAACTAGCAAATCTTGCAAAGTCATCTCAGTAGGCTTACCCAAACTCATCCAGCATCAACCATGCCCTACCGTTATATCATAAATTAAACATATATTAGAATTTACTCAAACACCAACTAACATTAACGACAAAAGCAAAAGCTCCAACGGCTTCAACTCCCCAGTTACCTGGTCAACTTGCAACCCAAGCTCCTCAAGCGTCGTAACACCCAAAACCTCAGCATCAAAACCTCCAGTTTCACATAACCCACGATTCCTTACATTGTCCTAAAAAAAGCGCATCACCGTTAAAAATCATTCCACTAAAACCCTACCCTTACCGTAAGGAATAAACTCTCTTACTGCTTCAACAGAAGCCTCCGCAACTATTCCCCGATGCTCCTTCGGCAATTTCGCAGCCAAACTCCTCAAAACCCGCTTAAACAACTCTTTACCCGCCATGTCTCCGGGCACAACAACAACATAAACATCACTCCTCGCCTTAACAGCATCCACTGGACCACCGCCAATGCGAATCCGTCCTTCTTCTTCATCCACAGCAACACCAATGCCTACCCTAAGCGGAACATTACGCATCCACCTTCCCTCACCGCGAACAACAAAACCCCCACGCGGCACACTCTCACCCGAAGGACCACCCTTACTCAGCTGCTCCGGCTTAACCCAATAAACATCAACCGTACCAAAACCTTCACGCCAACCACGCGAAAAAGCAGCAGCAAACTCTCCAGCCTCCCGCAAAGTCTGCTCACTCGGCTCTTTACCCTCAGTCTTAACAACAACAAACGGCGCACCAACAACATCCGCATGAAAAACCACATCCTCCGCCTCCGCATACTTCTTAATCAAAACCTCATTACTAACCGCATCCTTACCCGCAACAACCAAAAACCCATCAGAAGAAACAAACCACTTGAACTTCTCAAACCACTCCCTATGCCTAACCTTATGCCTACCAATTTCCTCTAAAGCCTCAGCCGGCTTCACAGTCTCCAACATTTCAGCCTCCCTAATCTTAGCCTCAACATCCACCAGCTTTCTACGCGTCTCTTCCAAAGCCGCCTTAGCACCTTCCAACTTCTGCCTCGCACGCTTACTTCTCTCATAAAACCTCGCAGCATTACCAAACACGTTACTCCTCAAATCCAAATCAAACCGCAAACCATCCACACAAACCCACAACACCATATTCTTAGCATCAAAAGACTTAAAAAACAACCACGGACTAACCCCAGAACGCTTTCCAACCAAAGCCTGCGCAACAATCTCATTCCACTCCTTCCCACCCCTTTTAGCACCTAAAAACTCATCAATCAAACTCTGAAGCTCGCCACTACGCGCATAAATCACATCACCAACCCTCCTATCCCTCTCAGCCTTACCCTCAGCCTCAACAAGCATCTCCTCCTGACCAACAATAATCCGCTTAAGCCTCTCAGCTTCACGACGCAAAACATCAACATCAACACCAGCCGCTGCCTTCTCCACCGCCGCGACTCTAACATAAAACTCATCCAAAGCCTCATTAAAACTCCCATAAGACTCAAACCTAAAACCTTCATAACGCCTAAGCTTAACTGGCACAACATCCACCAACCCGCCATCCTCATCCAAAACAACAGAAGGCTCAAGTTTACCATCCAAAACTTGAGAAAGCATTTCCCGCAACACATCAAAAATCAAACCAGCTTCAGAGTCGCCGAGAACATTACACGACTTAGTCTTGTCTATTCCCGCTCTAAACAAAACTTCTTCCGCATAAAGCCCACCAATGCCTAAAAGACGCGTGATTGCCCTAACAACCTCAACATCACCAAACTTCCCAAGCGCATCTTTAAATTCGGTTTTACCCACTCCTAACGGGTTTTTTCCACCAGAAGGCGCAAAACGAAAAACCTCACCACGAAGAACATCACGGTCACGCATACGCTTATAACTCAAAGCATGCAAAATCACGCCCTTCTCATCCACCAAAACAACGTTACCCTCACCGAAAACCTCCAAAACAAGCCGCAACCCACCAGCTTTAGCCTTAAACGAAAAAACCACAACCCTTTCAAACTCATACTGTTCAACATCTACAAGCCAACTATTCCGCAAATATTTCCTCAAAGCCATACAAAAAGCAGGCGGCACAACAGGCTTCTCCACAACATAAGAAGTCAAATGCAATCGCTTACCAGCCTCCAAAACCAGCCGAAACACAGGCTTATCCGGCTTATGCAATTTAAGAAGCAAAGTTTTCTCGCCTAACTGATAAACATTGTTAACACGAGAATCCAGAACAGCCTCTCTTAACTCCCGAACCACCGCCGCCACATCAAAGCTCGTAAACTCCCGCTTCACCAACAACACGGCACCACTCCAGAAATCTAACACCACTAAACTATAAATAGGCAACTTTAAATCATAATCCAAAATATAAAATGCAAAGACGCTGAGAAACAATGAAACCTCTAACAAAAATTTACTGGTCAAGATTCGCATTAGGCATAACAGCCGCTTTAATCTGCATAGGCTACGGCTTCGCAACAGGATTCATCTACACAAACCTCGTCCTTAATCGCTCAGTGGAAGATGGAGAAACAGCGCCACAATACTGGTCTTCTTCAAACCAAACACTCACAGAATGGAGCACAAACTACGCCAGAACAGGAACAAGAAGCCTAAGAATAAACGTTGCCAATTCAAGCGCCGAATGGATTGGCACAGTCAAAGAAGTTCAAGAAAAATACACGTATCACTTATTAGGGTTTTTCAAAGGAGAAGTGGTTTCAGACGAGTTTTTCTTGGCAATCAGATGGTTCTCTGACACGGAAGGACATGACTTACTAGCGCAAGACAAAATTCCAATACCACTCGGCAATCAGTCACGTTGGACACCAATTGAAAAAGAGTTTCCCGCACCGCAGGGAACAAAAAGCTGCACAATAGTGTTCGGCGCAACAAACGCCACTGGAGACCTGTACGGAGACGATTTTGAAATTAAACAGCCAGAAACGTTGCCTCAAAGCCTCGGGTTATCTTCAAAACTCTTGACAGGCATATCACTAGCGATAGTCGTCTACATACTATCCTATTATGTCATAAAAATTAAGTTCATACATGTGGTTGAGAAACCGCGAAAACTTTTCACGACCGGAATAGGCATATACTTTCTCACATGGCTGGTTTCCTGGATTCTATTCTACACGCTAATAAGCACTGTTCTCTAGTCTAACTTTTTCCGCCGAGAAACTTTTCCATAGTTACTTGACTCTTTTCAGCACTCAAAGCTTCAGGTTTCGCCTTCTCCGGCACTGCACTATTCGCTTTCGGATTGTTTGCAACGTCAATTCTACAGAGCACTCGCATACAGTCAGCCCAAGCAGAGAAGAAGCCCCTATCAAAATCTCCGTGAAGCCCACTCTTAACGTGACCTAGAAACTCACGCCGATAACTTTGCAGTGCCTCTACATCGTTGAGGTCTAATTTTGAAAAGAAAGCATAAGAGTCATTATTGTTTGCCCGTCTTGCAAGCAGCATCCCATACAAGGCTCTGAAGTAGCCGCGGTTCCATTCCGTTTTGTGTATTTTCTGTTTAAGCCTTTCCAGTTCGCGTTCTGCTTCTGAAAACTGCTTGTTAACCAGAAGCTGGAAGTAACGTATGACCAAGGCTGAGGGAATAGGCATCGTTAACGCCCACGGGACTTTGTTTTTTCTTCTTCGGAAACATCTTCTATGCCGTTTTCAGTTATTTTAAATATTTCCTCTCCTTCCGGCAAATATGGACTAGAAACTAGGCGGGCAATCCGCACGGGACCATGCGCAGCTCTTCGAAGATAAAGACGCGTGTGGCTTGTGTGCCCAACAATGTGACCGCCGATGGGGTGGACTGCATCTCCGAAGAACACGTCTGGTTTAGCCATGACTTGGTTCGTGACGACAGCCACGGCGTTGAAGGCTCTTGCCAGTCCGATGAGCTTGTGCATGTGCTTGTTCAATCTCTGTTGTCTAGAAGCCAGCATCTCACGTCCGATGTATTCGCTTCTGAAATGAGCCGTTAAAGAATCAACAATTATGAGTTTCACATTGTTCTCTTTTATCACCTGGTCAGCATTTTCAAGTAGGAATATTTGATGGTCAGAAGTGTATGCTTCAGCGTAAATTATGTTCTTAACCACTTCTGTCGGGTCCAGTCCTAGGTGCCTTGACATCTGCACGATTCGCTCTGTTCTAAACGTGTTTTCGGTGTCCACGTATAAGGCTGCACCGTTAAGTCCGCCTCGCTCAGGAGGCAACTGCACATTAACGCAGAGCTGGTGGCAGATTTGGCTTTTTCCACTGCCGTATTCGCCGTAAAATTCGGTTATTGTCTGTGTTTCCAGCCCGCCATCAAGTATTCTGTCTAAGGCTTTACTTCCCGACGTTAATCGCAGAACATTTTGGCGCATTTTAAGAAGCTCATCTGCTCGGATAAAAGAGATGCCTATAGAGGAACGTGCAGCTTCGATTATGGCGAAGGCTTTTTTCTCGCTTATGCCAACGGGTTCCAACTCGCGGGCAGTAGCCATAGCTAAAGACTCAACAGTGTGATAACCCAACTCCTTCAGTTTCTGCGCAGTAGCCGGACCGATACCTGGAAGGTCTTCTAGAAACTCAAATTTCTTCTTAGTTGTGCTTGAGTATTCACACTCTTTCTTTTCTTCCTCAGCCATCAAATCAACTCTCCTTTCCTGCAATTACTGAGAAAGTTACGGCTAGACATATTTAAAACAAACGAAGTGCAATAACGCTGAAACCATGGAGAGATAAGTTAAAGTGAACTTTAGAAATTCTTAAATATTTTAGAACATCACGAAGACTGTTCAAATTCGGTGAAATCTTTGGTGTCTCAATCAGTCATCATGGTTTCGGGTCTAACTAAATATTATGGAGAATTTAAGGCGTTAGATTCGGTTTCTTTCACGGTGGATAAAGGTTGGGTTTACGGTTATTTGGGTCCGAACGGCGCGGGAAAAACAACCACAATAAGAACCATGTTGGGATTGCTAAAACCCGACCAAGGCGAAGTTCAAATAGCAAGCGTCAATCCATTAGAAGACCCTGTTAATGCTCTTCAAATCGTGGGGTACGCCCCGGAGCTGCCAACGCTTCAAGCTTTTTTCACAGGAGAGCAACTGCTGGATTTAATGGGTAAGATGTATGGTTTACCAACACAAGAAAGAAAGGCGAGAATAAACAAGCTTCTCGAAACTGTGGGCTTGCAAGATTGGGGAGACAAAAAAATTGGAAAGTATAGTAAAGGCATGATTCAGAGATTGTCAGTGGCTTTAGCCCTCATTGGTGACCCAATGGTTCTCATAATGGATGAGCCCACGATAGGCATGGACCCGGAAGCCACAGCTCACTTTAGAAATCTTTTTGCAAACTTTGCGAAAGAAGGAAAAACAGTGTTTATTTCTTCCCATCTTTTGGATGAAGCTCAACGCATATGCACTCATGTTGGAATGATTAATAAGGGCAAGATAATCTTTAGCGGTCCCATATCACAGATTTTGGAAGCATTTACAGAAAAGTGGATTGTGGAAGCTGAAGTAGAAAAAGTTACTGAAGAGGTAGTTTCAGCCATTAAAAGACTTGGTTATGTCGAGGATGTAAAAGTTGACGGGAACAAATTAATGATATTGCTGAAAGAAAAGAAGGATTTACGTGGGGAGATATCCTCAGAAATTTTCAAGCATAGAGGAGTTTTGCTGGGCTTAAGCCTTCAAAAAGCCACTTTAGAAGATGCCTATCTTCAAGCTTTGAAAGGAGGCGAGTAAATGAATACTATGCAAAGGGTAGCTGTGATACTTTGGTATGAGTGGAGAAGAGCCTTAGCAAAGAAATGGGTAATAGTGCTGACGATTCTGGCTGTAGTTTTTGAGGCACTACCGTTTATAGTCCTCTCTCAAACTCCATTGTCGTATCTGCCAAGCGAAACTAGGGAAAACATGTGGGTCGTGGGCGTCTTAAGTGGTCAAAGCCTTTTCGTCCAGCTCATAGCGATACAAATTGCTGGAAGCTCAATGTCAGAAGAATATGAGCAGGGAACAGCCGATGTGTTACTTTCAAAACCCATTACGAGAGCAGAGTATCTTGCCGGAAAATTCTTTGGCGGTTTTCTCTTATTATGTTTAGTGGAAACTATAACAACAATTACTGGCATGGTTTTATCTTTTGTTCTCTTCGGGATTCAGCGAAACATTCACTTTGTTCCGCTTATATTTGTAGCAATCGTGTATGCCTCGCTCGTATTCTACTCTTTAACATTCATGTTCAGCGAAATTCTCAGAAGAAGCAACCTTGCCATGTTTGCCGGCTTCGGTGTATTTTTAGTTTCGCAAATTGTGGGCACTTATCTACTTTTCTTGCCGGGACAGTTTTACAAGGACCTTAGTCAACTGCTCCCCACATGGAGTGCAACGGCTCTTCCTACAAGTTTGGCGATGGACCTTAATTTATTTCCCAGCGGCTGGTTTGTAAGTGGTTTAACATTTACGGCTGTTGGAGACGTTAAACTTGCGACTGTTATAATAGCGATTTACACCGCCATTTTTGTTGCGTTAACTTATCTCAGATTTGTTAGGTCTGATGTGACGAAAAAAGCCGCCTAGTCCACCTACAATTAATCTTCAGTTTTGCTTACAACTCAAGACAAGGTATAAGTACGTGAATTGTTCATAAAACCGAAAACGCAAGAGGAGAAAAGGCATGGAGAAAGCGAAAGTTGTGGAAAATGTCGCCTTTAACATTCTAAAACAAGCCGTGATTTACCTGCCAGACGACGTTAAACAAGCGTTAAAGAAGGCTTATGCGGAAGAAACAAGCGAAACCGGCAAGACTCAACTGAAGGCAATTCTGGACAACATTGAACTCGCCGAAAAATACCAAGCACCAGTTTGCCAAGACACTGGCACAATAATATTCTATGTGAAAGCGGGCTCCAAAGCGAAAGACCTTGACAAAATCGAAGAGGCGCTAGTAAATGCTGTGCGAAAAGCCACAAAAGAAATTCCACTCCGCCCAAACGCCGTTGACCCTTTCACACAGAAGAACAGCGGAGACAACACTGGAAGGTTCATACCACATGTAAACTGGGAAATCGTGCCCGGCGACAGCGTAGAATTAACGGTTATGACGAAGGGCGGAGGCTCCGAAAACGTCTGTATAACAGGAATGCTCGTGCCCGGCGAAGGAATAAAGGGACTGAAGAAATTTGTTATAGACGCCGTGATTAAGGCTGGAGCGCAACCTTGCCCCCCAACGATTTTAGGCATTGCGATGGGAGGCGGAGCCGACATTTCCATGAAACTGGCTAAGAAGGCGCTTCTAAAACCCTTGAACGAGCCCAATCCAAACCCAGAAATTGCCAAACTTGAGAAGGAAATTTTCGAAGCTGCGAACATGACTGGAATCGGACCGATGGGACTTGGCGGCAAAACAACCGTGCTCGGCGTGCACATAGACTACGCTTTTAGGCATCCAGCATCGTTTCCTGCAGCTGTTGCTTTCAACTGCTGGGCTGCAAGACGAGCTTCTGCAAGAATTAGTGCAGACGGAACCGTAGAATATCTAACTCATAAGATGAAATGGTGAGGTGAAAAAACATGGCTGTTTACCATCTTAAAACGCCAATATCAGAAGAGGAAGTTCGCAAACTCAAAGTGAACGACGTAATATACATAACTGGCACAATAGTGACCGCACGTGACCAAGCGCACAGAAGAGCCCTCGAATATCATAGCCAAGGCAAACCTTTGCCACTTAACCTTGAAGGGCTAGCCGTTTTCCATTGTGGTCCAGTCGTGAGCAAGGAAGGCGAAAAATGGATTGCCGTTGCTGCTGGACCAACAACAAGCACAAGAATGGACATTTTTGAAGACGAGTTCATCAAAAACTTCAAAGTGCGAGTTGTGATAGGCAAGGGTGGAATGGGCAAGAAAACAACAGATGCAATGGCAAAGTATGGCGCTGTTTACGGCGCTTTCACCGGAGGAGCCGCAATACTTGCTGCAAAAGCCATAAAAAACGTCAAAAGCGCCGAGTGGCTTGATTTAGGCACGCCAGAAGCTTTATGGATTTTTGAGGTTGAAGATTTTGGACCATTGGCTGTGGCTATCGACTCTCATGGAAACAACATTTTCATGGATGTTGCAAAGAAGGTTGAAGAGAACAAGCAGAAGATTTACCAGAAACTTGGATTGCTGCCTTAATTTCTACGCATTTTTTCTTAATTTCTGTTTTTGATTTTTGATAGATAGTTATGATTTTGTTTAGTGTATCAGAAGATTTAATATGTTTTTCAACAATCACGTAAACGGGGCCAGAGTCATGCTCAAGAACTTTAAAGAAAAGATGACCCTTTCCGGAATAATCGTGCTAATGATTGGCGTAGCCTTGCTAATAGCCACTTTCATAAGCGCCTATGGATTCCTAACGCAAAACCTTTCAATTTTAACTTCTGGCGACTTGGTTGGAGTTTTCGGCGAAGCACTAGCTCCTCTGATTGCGACGTGCATAAGAATAATGTATCTTGGAGTGATGGGCTGGATAGGCTCACTGCTCACAATAAGAGGCGTAACATTACTAGTCAACGCGCCAAAAGCCGAAGCTGTCGCGCCTCAAAAGCCAGCCATAACCACGTCACAGCCAAAACCGACACCTCAGAAAGGAAAAGTTGAACCGCAAAAAGAGCAGAAACCAGAAGCTAAACCCCCAGAAGCTAAGCCGCAAGAGCCAGAGTTTGTCGTTATACCACCAGAACAAGTAAGCCAACCGCAACCGCAATCACAGCCACAAGCTGAACAAAAGGAACAGCAGAAAAACAATTCTTCACCCCAACAATCCAGTCAATAAGAGCCTTTGCAAAAGCGCCGGAAAAGGAATAACTATGCAAATACCAATTCGAATGATAGGCATAGCCACAACAATTTTCTGGATTTTTCTAATCATATTTGCAATAACCGCAGTTTACTCTATTAAAGATGTAAATTTCGAATTCGGCGAACCACAGATGAACATTGCCGAAGATGGCGAAATGGTCTTTTCTCTACCCATAAACATCACAAATAGGAGCTTTTACAACATCGGTTTCTTCAATGTGACAACCAAAGTTTCAGACGAAAATGGGCATGTAATTGCTGAAGGCTCCTCATCTGTGCCATTCGTCAAAAGTGGTGAAAAAGTAACCGCAACCCATAACATGACAGTTAATTTTAGCGACTTAATGCAGAACAACCAAAACTACCTTTTCAATGACACAGAACTAAAAATCTTTACAACGCTAGGCATGGGTGTCGCAGAAGTAATTCCAGTTCAAGCCTCAACAAACATGTCTGTTCCATGGGGTGCACCATTTTATAATTTCCTGTTAGGAACACCCGAGCGCGTAGCGTTTAACTCAACACACGCCATGGTTACAGTACCCGTGAGCTTTGAGAACCACGCATTCTTTGACATCACTGGAACAATGCAAGTTCAAATGTACAATGACGCTGACTTGCTCGCAGGTGAAAGTCAAATCGCTATTGATGCTTTGCATTACTCTTTCTACAACGGCTATGTGGAGTTTTACGTGCCAATAGCAAGGCTGACTCGCACTGGGCATTTTGAAGTTTACTTTCTAACTCCGCTTTTCAGTTATGGACCCCTGGTGATTCCATATGGTTGAGACCGCTGACAACCTAAAGACAAAACTTAGAAAGTTCACATTCAAAGCCTTAAAAGCAACTGTGAAAGGCGTCATTTTTTATGTGATATATTTTGTGTTGTGGACGATGTTTTTGGCGCATGCAGCCGCTTTGGTTCCGGGCTTGCAGCAGATTATTGAAACTTTCGTCATAGTGTACATTGTTTTGATGGTTGTTGGTGAGCTTACTTCTGGAACAATCTACAGATTCTTTTTTGATGCTGCTAAAGCCTTGTTTGTCATAGGCTACTTGATTTTCTCTTTAAAAGGCGGCGTGATTGATGTTTCTTTCGAAAATGTAAACTTGCTTGTCGACCTCCGCATATTCTTGTCAATCGCCATACTTCTCAGCCTTTTGGGATTGGCAAAATCTGTGCTTGGCGCCATTAACTTCATGAGTGAAAAAGCAGAATACGCATACGTCTAGCGCTACTCGTTTTTCTCGGGTTTAAGTTCTCGACTCATTAGGTAAGCATCTTCTCCATCAGCATAGTAACCGTGAATTGTGCGGGTCACTTGAAATCCAAGCTTCTTGTAAAGACTTATCGCTTGAGTGTTAGTTACTCTTACTTCCAGAAAACACTGTTTCGCATTGTATAATCGCATGCCCTCCATGGCTTTGCTGACTAAGGCTTCTCCGATGCCCTTGCGTCTGTATTGAGGCAGGACAGCCACTGAAACAATGTGTCCCTTCTTTACTAAACCCTTAAAACCAAAATTTGACAAGCCCAGCTCCATGCGGCACATTATGTAGCCAACTACTTCGCCGTTGTCTTCTGCAACAATGAAAGTTTCGGGGAATCTTTGGTGCAAATCGATGAAGAAGAAGTCTGTGTAGTTTTCTGGCAGACAAACCATGTTAATGTGCACTACGCTTCGAAGGTCGTTCATTGTGAATTTGCGCAGTTTGAAGGTTTGCTGCAAGTTTTCGTCTCCCAATTGTCCTATTGCATAAATTCAGGAAAGGTTAATCAATTTTCCGTTTTTAACTGCTTGCTGGAATGGTTTGTTCTTCGGTTATTTTGACTTCGGGTAAGGTGAAGTTTCCATAGGGCATGACCCAAACTCTCGCGTTTTTTCCAGCAATGTTGAAAGCATCATTTAAAGCATCGTTCACCGCTCTGGCAGTTTTCAATTTGAAAATGCTCGTGGCATAATAGTCTGGCATCGCAGAAACCAAAATTATCTGAACCTTTTGCAAAGCTTTCATAAGATAGTAGGCTTTGTGTCCGCCTAAAACAAAATTGCGTTTAATCTCCTTCTCAACAGCCTTCAAATCCTTAAACTTAACCATCCAATCATAAAATACTTGATTTCCATGTCCTTCTGGACATTCGGCAACCAAAATTATCACGCCGCCGCGTTTAACGATTTCCAAAGCGCTGTCAACGCCCTTGTAAGCTTGGAAAAGGTTCAGGTCTGCTGGTTCTCCGCCTGGACTGACGACAACTATGTCTGCTTTGCGGTCCACGGTTACGCGGTACATTTCGTCAACGACCTTGACTCCTTCATAAAAGGCTTGTTCCAAGTCGCCTGCGAAAGCTTTGACAATTTCGCCTTTACTGTTTGCTACAATATTTAAAATGAAGTCCACTTTGGCTAATCTTGCGGCTTCAACCATGTCCTCATGGATTGGATTTCCCTTCAGAACTCCCGTTTTTGCGTCTGGATGCAGAATCATGGCGTGATTGTTCTTTATTGTTTCTTCGCCTGAGACTCCGGGCAAGACGCTTTTTCTTCCACCACCATAACCGGCATAATAATGAAAACCTACGTCGCCAGTCAGTATTCTCACGTCTGCCTCGGCGAAAACGCGGTTCAAATACACTTTAGTTCCATATTTCGATGTTGTGCCAACATAAACTAAATCTTGAGCTCTGCAATTGTGGCTTATGGCTTTCACGCGGTTAAGAACCGCTTCACCTAACAATCTGACAGCTTCTTCTTGAGTTACAGCCCTGTGGGTTCCACAAGCAAAAATCACCGTTACATTTTCATCCTTAACTCCAGCCTTGTTCAATTCATCAAGTATTGGCGGAACCATAAGATGGCTTGGCGCGGGTCTGGTTGCGTCATCAACAACTATCGCAACTTTATGCTCTGGCTTAACGATTTCGCTTAATCTCTTGGAGCCAACAGGCTCTTTTAGGGCTCTTTCAATTTCAGCCTTAGCGTCGGGCACACCGGGCTTTTCATGTGGTTCTATCGAGCCCAGAAAGTTCCGCGTTGGGATTCTTATACAGACTTCTGTTTTTCCGTAGGGAAGCCAAACGTCAACCATAACTGCACCACCGTGAATAGTGAAACACGCAAACAGCAACTATTAAGCCTTTATCAGTAGCACAAGTTCTTTAAAACATAAACACGCTAATTATATGATTGTGAGGAATCACGTATGTCAATTGAAAAATCTCCCGAAAAAAACGAAGTTCTATTCGTATGGTTTAATCGCTATGCTGGAGTAACCCTAAAAACCCCATCCAAAACATTCGTAATAGACCCTGTGGACGTTAAAGCTCGAAACTTCCAAAATGTAGACGCAATATTAATAACACATGAGCATTATGACCACCTCGACCAACCCTTAATCTCAGAAATTCACAAACTAACACAATGCATGGTCGTGGCAGACCCAACATCCACAAGAAAACTGCGAAACACCATTCCTTCAGAAAAACTGCAAGAGGTTCAGCCCGGTTCAGAAGTCAAAATTGGCGAAGTCTCAGTAAAAGCAGAAAAATGCAATCATCCACCTGCCGCCACACCAACAACTTTCATAATAACAAGCGAGGACGGCGTCAAAGTTTTTCACACAGCAGACAGCCTACCCTTTCCAGAAATGGCAACTATGAGCGAAAAAGAAAAATTTGATGTAGTCTTCTGCACCGTTGGAATTGCTCCCGGCGCATCACCCGAAACTGGCGTAGAAATTGCAAGGTTAACAAAGCCCAAAGTAGCTGTTCCCTATCACGCGGGCTCCGTTGCAGACCAGAAAAGATTTGCCGAACTTTTAAAGAAAGAAATGCCGAAAGCCACGTGCTTAATCCCTGAAGTCAACAAAATCTACCAAGTTTCCAAGAGGACGTGAAATCTTGCCTGCAACAAAAAGCAGTGAAACTGTCAAAATTGAAATTTGCAAAATTCTGAACAAGATAGGTGCTTTGCAGTTCGGAGCCTTTAAACTCACAAGCGGAAAAATGAGCCCCTACTACATAGACCTACGTGTAGTGCCCAGTTTTCCAGACGCTTTCCAGAAAATCTGCAACTTCTTTGTGAACTTCATAAAAACCGAAATAGGCCTAAGAAATTTTGAAAGGATAGCAGGTATTCCAGTCGCTGGCATTCCATTTGCCTCAATAGTCTCTTATAATTTGCAGAAACCATTCATTTACGTCCGTAAGGGTGCACGTCTTCACGGGAGACAGAGAAGAATTGAAGGAATTCTTACTCCCGGGGACCGTGTACTATTAGTTGACGACTTGATTACGACTGGCTTATCTTTAAAGAAAGCAGCGAAAGCTATAATGGCTGAAGGCGGTGTCGTAGGCGACGCTGTTGTACTCCTTGACCGAGAAGAAGGCGGAAAAGAAAAACTTGAAAAAAGCGGAATAAAGCTACATTCGCTTATTAACATTGGCGAAATAGCCAATAAACTATGTGAGACAGGCACCATAGATGAAGAACAACTGAAAACCATTTTGAAGCAGATCAAAAAGAGATAAAAAGGCCGAAAAACGTAGGTTTAAATGGTTTATTCGTAGAATATGAGTTGTTGCTCTTCCAGTATATTATGGAGTTTATGCACTGCGTCATAAACGTCCTGTTCTTTCTTCGCTCCGGTGCAAACCAGCTTCCCACTTGCAAACAATAATATGACAACTTTGGGTCCATCCATTCTGTAAATTAACCCGGGAAACTGTTCAGGCTCATACATCGTTTTTCCAAGCGTGTACGCTGATTTTTCCAAGTCAATCATTCCGCCTAAACTTGCAGAAGCAACAATGTTCTGTATCTTCAACTCGGGTTTGCTAATAATTATTATTCCGCCCTTTTTCAACTCCTTAATGACTTTCATTACTGCCCGACGAGCTTCTTTTTCAGATTTTGCGCCTGTGCAAACCATCTTTCCCGAGTTGAAAATCAAAGTAGCCGTCTTCGGTCGCTTAAGTCTAAAAACTAACCCTGGAAACTGTTCTGGACGATATTCCACACCCGGATAGCCCTTCACAACAGCGTTCAAGTCAACCTTCTGGTTCAATGTTGCAGAGGCAACCACGTTTTCTATGTTTATTTGAGCTTTAACTTTCGGCATGAACATCACTTCTTATAGTGAATGCTTAAATACCCTTTATAAAGCATTAGGTTTCAGAAGCTTTTTCCGAATCACTTTTACGCGTATTTTCAGTTTTTTTGTTCTTGAGTTTTGGAATGCCGAACTTGAAAATTATGAGAACGATTATCAAAAATATTACTGTCAGCATACCCGAATAACTAGATACAAAAAATACTAAATGCCCAATCCAAGGAATTCGAAAAATAACTTTGCCGACTAGAAGCTTTTCTGAAATCATGCCGTTTAGTGTGTAATTTTCTCGGTAATCATACCAATTGTCGTATTCTCTTTCGCCCAGCGGTTCAGGCCATTTATGTGTTCCTTTTCCGTCGCTTTTAGTCTGGAAATAGATTATGCCGTCTACTTCTGTTTTGGCTACACTCCGTGTTATGACCAATACGCTTTCTTGAGAAGGATTCTGTTGGGGCGTGTGAAAAACTACGACGTCGCTGTTAGGATATTCAGAGTTAACGTTTTCAGCGTCTACTCCTTGAACCACTATTAAGTCTCCTCTATGTAGTGTATGTTCAAAGGGATGCGTAAAACCATCACAAGAAACTTGAACAGTGCACATGTCGCTTGAAGAAACAAGAAGTAGAGGGTACTCCGTATTTAACGCAAATCTCAAAATAAACCAAAAACCAAAAAGCCCAACTGCCAAAACTGTTAGGAGTATAACAATTTTTAGAAGTCTTTTTTTGCGGATTCCTTTGAGTTTTGCAAAACCTAGTTTGTGCGGCTTTGACTGCATATTTTAAAGTGTACTATTCTGTTAATATAGGCTTTTGAGTCTCAATAGCGGTTTCCGCCTTTTTCTTCAGTCTCAAAAATTTCAACAGTTCCCAAACGTCTACCACTATCAAGAGAATGATTGCGGCTTGAGCCCACGAAAAGGTTGGAACGCCTAATCTTACCCCTTCATTTGTGCGGGCATCAATTGTGTACGTTAGAAAACCTTGAGAGAGATAAGTTTCATTAACGTTGTTATAGCTTGCGCTGAAGCTTTCGTGAAATTGAATGTCCGGGTACATTCCGTGAATTTGAACATCTTGCCATCCCGCGCTAGCGCCTGGATTCCAGAGAGAAAGTGCTCCCCACAAACTGAATGCTATAAAACTTATAATTAGTATGTTTACAACTAGAAGGTAAAT